>JAGHSS010000203.1 GCA_018065745.1 Candidatus Neoflavobacterium equi
CGGCGTTCCACAAACTACTTCCACAAACCAAATAATAATGATTGATGCTTCGACAGGCTCAGCATGACACACATCGCTCAGCATGACACGGTGATACACAAACCACTTCCACAAACAAATCAACTAAAATTGATACTTCGACAGGCTCAGCATGACACACATCGCTCAGCATGACACGGCGTTCCACAAAAAAACCAACAAAAAAAGCCTTGATTTTACAATCAAGGCTTTTCTACAATATATTTTAAATAAAAGATTAAAAATTAACCATTATTTGAATTCCATTCTTTAGTTTCATCAAATACATGTTGAAGAATCGCTGCTTCTTCCTCTGTAAATTCAATCCCCCTACGATCCATAACAATACGAGCCGTTTCAAAGGCTTTCTTTGGCAAATAAGCCTGAGTCCCTTGCGCACCACCCCAGGTAAAGTTTGGAATATAATTTCTTGGAAATCCTGCTCCATAGATATTTGCTGACACCCCAACAACAGTTCCCGTATTGAACATGGTATTGATTCCACATTTACTGTGATCCCCCATCATCAAACCACAAAACTGCAATCCTGTATTGACAAAACGCTCTGTTTCATAATCCCACATTTTAACCGCTTCATAATTGTTTTTAAGGTTGGAATTGTTGCTATCTGCACCAATATTACACCACTCACCCAAAACGGCATTCCCCAAAAAACCATCGTGTCCTTTGTTAGAATAACCAAACAATACCGAATTATTCACTTCACCGCCAATTTTTGAATGTGGCCCCACAGTTGTTGCACCATAAACTTTAGTTGCCAACTTAACCTGTGCGTGATCACAAAGAGCAAACGGACCACGAATGACAGATCCCTCCATAATTTCAGCATCACGTCCAATATAAATAGGACCTGAAGAAGCGTTCAAAGTCACAAATTCCATCTTTGCTCCCTCTTCCACAAATATATTTTCAGGAGCGATAACGTTCACTGTTCTAGAAATAGGCTGAGACTCGCGGTCTTCAGTCAACAATTCAAAATCAGCTCTAATCGCTGCATCATTTTTTTGAAAGATATCCCAGGTGTGTTCAATAGTTAAAACGTCGTCCTCAAATTCAATCAGGTCATAGGCTTCAAAATCCACCTCTTCTTGAGAAGACTCCGTGAAAAACGCAATGATGTCCTCCCCTTTTACAACCGCTTGAAACGGTTCCAAGTTGGTTACCATTTCCACTAAAATTGGATTGGGAAGAAAAGCAGCATTGATCATGATGTTTTGATCCAGTTCCACCATTGGGTATTTGGTCGCCAAATACTCCTCTGTTATTGTAGTGGTAGTTGTACCCAAATATTTCTCCCATTTTTCACGAATCGTTAAGATTCCAACGCGAATGTCAGCTACTGGACGTGTAAATGTAAAAGGCAATAAGGCGTCGCGAACGGCACCGTCATAAAGTATATAATTCATGATGTGAGTCTTGTGTTACAAAATCAAAGTTACAAAAAAATTGGCCTAAATCTCACCCCAAAATGACCAAAAAAAAAGGAGAAGTCCTTTTGAGACTTCTCCTTGTATATCAAAAATTTCTAAAAAATTATTTAGAGAATTTCGCGTATTTAGTTTTGAATTTGTCAATACGTCCTGCAGTATCGATAAGTTTAGATTTACCTGTATAGAATGGGTGAGATGTTCTAGAAATCTCCATTTTGAATACTGGATACTCAACACCATCAACTTCAATAGTTTCTTTTGTTTCAACTGTTGATTTTGTGATGAAAACGTCTTCGTTAGACATATCTTTAAACGCTACTAATCTGTAATTTTCTGGGTGAATACCTTTTTGCATGATAAACCTTTTTTAAATTAATGGCCCATTGTTATTTTGAAGCTTTACGTTTGATTGTAAAGGTATAAGCAACAATAGACTTTTTGTTATAACTAATTTTTTGTACTTTTTGAGAATGCAAATTTACAATTTAATTTTACAATCCAAACATTTAAGT
>JAGHSS010000267.1 GCA_018065745.1 Candidatus Neoflavobacterium equi
GTAGTAATGAGTTTTTCTTTAGCGGGATTTGCACAACAACCTAAAAAACAACATCACGAAAAATTTAGAACTGAAAAAATTGCAAGCAACCCAGAAGAACATGCAAAATTTAGAGCTAAAAAACTAGCTTTAGCTTTGGATCTGACTGAAAAACAGGAACGCAAATTAGAGAAGCTAAACAAAAAACACTACAAAGCGATGGAGGATTTGAGAACTACCGCTATGGAGAATAAAGGTTCAAAACCTCAAGGATTAGACGTTAGAAACAAAAGATTAGATGCTCAGTTGGAATACAAAAGAGGCATGAAAAAAATTCTAACTGCTGATCAATACAACAAATGGGAAAGAATGCACCAAAGAAGATTTGCTGCGGCACACCAAAAAAGCGGTAAACAAATGCACAGAGGAATTGAAATAAAAGCAGGGAATTCTTTAATGCATCATAGAAAAATTAAAACTATGTAATTTTAAATTTGAATATGTGGTTATTTTAACTAAATTTGAATAAACCAACCACATTTAACAATGAAAAAAATTATTTACATACTTGCTTTAACCTTTGGTTTCCAAGTTGGGGCTATGGCGCAAGAGCTTACAAAATCTCAATTAGAAATGGCTAAACTTGAAAAAGTTATTCCATTGGATGCAAATACGAAAGCGGTTGTTGCTCAAATTTTAGAGAAAAAGGAAAGTTACATCAAATCAAATACAAGAAGTGAACAAAAGATTGGAGCTGACATTTCTAGAGTTTTATCTGAAACTTTGACCAAAGAGCAATATGAAAAATTGCAGGCAAATTCAGCTTTGTTTATCGAAATCACAAGAAAGTAATATAAGCATCGAATAAATAAAAAGGAAGCAAAACGTGGGTGTTTTGCTTCCTTTTTTTATGAATTAAGTTTGGACTGCGTTAGGTATGGAAGCGGCATCCTTTCTCCTGCTTTTAACAGGAGAAAGATATAGCGTACAGACCGACGGTTTTTCCTGAGCGCAGCGACAGGAAAAGGCGTAACGCCCCAAAAAAATTAAATATCTTTAGACACTAAATCTATAACTCTGATGGTTTCGTCAAGGTCCTCATAAGTCAAGGCATCTGTGATGAACCAAGTCTCATATGAAGACGGCGCTATGTAAACACCGTTGTTCAACATGCCGTGGAAGAACTTCTTGAAGCGATCTGTATTTCCATATCCCGCAGTCTCAAAGTCAAAAACTGGACGCGAATCAAAGAAAATAGAGATCATAGACCCTACTCTATTAACGGTAAAATCTATATTATTTTTAGTTAGAACGGTTCTAATCCCTGCTTCTAAATATGCGGTCTTAGCTTCTAAACGCTCAAAAAGTGTAGCGTCTTCTGCAATACTTTTCAACATCGCTAAACCAGCTGCCATAGCTAATGGATTTCCTGAAAGTGTACCTGCTTGATAAACGGGTCCAACGGGTGCCAAATAATCCATAATCTCTTGACGGGCAGCAAAGGCTCCTACTGGAAGACCACCACCAATAACTTTTCCGAATGTTACTATATCTGCATTGATATTCAAAAGCTCTTGTGCTCCTCCTTTTGCAAGGCGGAAACCAGTCATCACTTCATCAAAAATCAACAGGGCACCGTTTTCTGTACAAACGGCTCTGACAGCCTCTAAAAATCCGTCCTGCGCTGGCACACATCCCATATTTCCTGCAACAGGTTCTATGATAAGTGCGGCAATTTGGTTTGGATTGGCATCAAATAAATCTTGTACACTTTGGATGTTGTTATATTGCGCCAAAAGGGTATCTTGAGCAGTACCTTTGGTAACTCCTGGTGAATTTGGTGTTCCAAACGTGCTCAAACCACTTCCAGCTTGAATCAAAAATGAATCTGAATGTCCGTGGTAACAACCAGCAAATTTGATAATTTTATCTCTGTTTGTAAAACCTCTGGCCAAACGGATGGCACTCATACACGCTTCAGTACCGGAGTTTACAAATCTAATCTTGTCTATGTTTGGCACCATTGAAACAGCTAATTTTGCAATCTCAGTTTCAATTTCTGTTGGCATACCAAAGGAAGTTCCCAACTTAGTTTTTTCTATAACCGCATCAACAACCGGTTGGAAAGCATGCCCAAGAAGCATCGGTCCCCAAGAATTGATGTAATCAATTAATTTATTCCCATCCTCATCATATAAATAGGCTCCTTTAGCTTCTTTAACGAAAATTGGCGTCCCACCAACTCCTTTAAACGCTCTTACCGGAGAATTCACACCACCTGGAATAACTTTTTCTGCTTCAGCGAAAAGCTGACTACTTCTTTGATATAACATGTTATTGAATATTTAATTGTTGTCCAATGGACAAGGTATTGTCTGTTAAATTGTTTAATTCTTTGATTCTATCAACGGTTGTGTTGAACTTCTTAGAAATGGAATACAGGGTCTCCCCTTGTTGAACGGTGTACAAATTACCAGCGGCAACATTTTTTGAAGGCGCTGTAGTTGTTGGTGCAGATACTATGGGTTTAGCTACATAATCTTTACCTTTGATAACCTCTTGATCCAATTCATATAATTGATAACGCTCAATTAAACTGATTAGTTTGTCTGGATATTTAGAATCAGTTGCATATCCTGCGGTTTTTAAACCTTTTGCCCATGATTTGTAATCTGAAATATCCAAGTTGAATAAGCTGTTGTATCTAGCTCTTGTGGTCAAAAACAAGGAATGATCTCTGTAAGAATCTGCGGGGTCATCATATTTTCTGAAACACTCTTGAGCAGCATCGTCGTCGTGACGTACACTTGGACCGGTCCAATCCGTATGACATTTGATACCAAAGTGATTATTTGCTTTCATACTCAAAGTTCCAACACCAGATCCGGACTCTAAAATTCCTTGAGCCATGGTGATACTTGCAGGGATTTTATGACTTCTCATATTGTCCTGAGCGATGGATTTAAATTTGGAGATGTAAGTTTTTACACCTTCAGAACCTACATTAACTACAGAGGTAGCTTCCAAAACTTCTGTCTTTGAATTGGCACTTCCACTGGCATTTTTATTTGTAGTAGTTGTACCTTTTTTAGTTGTTGCTTTTGTAGATGCCGTTTTTGAAGAACTAGATCTACCTGAACTTGATTTTGATACCCTAACTTTACCATTTGATGAACCACAAGCGGTACATATAATTAAAGCAAGACAAAATAAAATTGATCTCATAGTTATTATATAATTAGTTTTTGATTCTTTTTAGATAATTTTTGATTTATTCCTGCAATCCCTTGAAGTCCGCCGGTATGTATGACCAAAATTTTTGCTCCTTGCGGAAACGCTCCTTTGGAAATCATATCAAAAATCCCAAACATCATCTTACCTGTGTATATGGGATCTAAAGGAATTTGATATGTAGTTTTAAACCAATTGATAAACGCGATTAATTGGTCGTCAAATTTGGCATAACCGCCAAAATCATAGTCCGCATTCAAACACCAGGAGGCATTTGAGGTGACATTGCTTTGAATGAAGAATTCCAGATTTGAATCTCTGACAACGGTAAAGCCTATGGCCTTTTGCGAATTTTTTAAAGCCCGTATTATCCCTGAAAACGTACCTCCTGTTCCCACAGGTGTGGCGACATAATCAAAGTTAACATCACCCTCTTGATCTAAAATCTCCTCGCATCCTTTGATGGCAAGGTGATTTGATCCGCCTTCAGGTACGATATATACCTGAGGATACTCTTTTTGTAATGCTTCTAAAAAAGCTGGATTATGTTTATTTCTGTAAGTTTCGCGATCTATAAAAACAAACTCCATCCCCAAAGATGCAGCTAAGGCAAGGGTTGGATTGTCAAGATAATTTGCTGCCAATTCTTCCCCTCTGATAAACCCAATGGTTTTCAATCCGTGAATTTTACCAGCAGCAGCTGTTGCAGCGATGTGGTTAGAAAAAGCTCCACCAAAAGTCAAAATGGTTTTAAAACCTTTGTCTTTTGCCTCTAACAGGTTGTATTTTAACTTTCTAAATTTATTTCCTGAAATTTGTGGGTGCAACAAATCATCCCTGCGCATCACGAGGGTACAAGTTGAATTTGGTACAGCAATTGAAACATCCATAAGAGGTTCAAATGTAAGGATATAAAACAAAAAAAGTGCAACGAAAGGCTGCACTTTTTTATATTTTGTAAAAAAAACTAGTTCTTAACAATTACTTTTTTGTTTATAGAACGGTTTGAAGTTGAATTTAATTTAACAACATAAACACCGTCAGCTAAACTATTCGTTGAAAATTCATAGTGACTTTTTGTACCTAAATCTTTTTTGTTCAAGACCAATTTACCCGTGATAGAGTACATTTCACAAGAAGTGATATCTAACATATCTGGATTTTCAATAGTCAAGTTTTTTGTATTGTTGTTTTGTAACACAGTGAATGCGTCAGCAACAAAAACGTCATTTGATAAATTTGTCTTTCTGAAAGTAACCTCAAAACGATCTAATGTCACCCCTTGCTCCACTTGAACCTCAACAGCTCTGTTGGTGATGTCGTGGTATTTGAAAGTTTGTGCATCATACAAATAAACTTCATCAGCTAAATCAAAATTAACCATTTGAGAAGCGATAAAAGTTACTGGACCTGCAGCTTGCGTTTTTACACCAATTTTGATTCTTTTGTCAATATCAAAAGGAGCAACACTTGTTATCAAAGCATCTGTTCCTTGTTGAACAAAGAAAGAGTTTGCTTCTGCTGAATAATCATATTTAAAATCATTTTCAGGTTCAAATGCATCCAGCGAATTATCTTTGAAACACAAAGCAAGTTCTGTGTTGATTGCTGTATTTACAACATTCAAACGCACCTGTGGGATTGGCAATTTTGAAACTTGTGTGTAATCAACATCGTGCAAATTTGGTACAGCGTCAAAATTAGTTGAAGCTGAAGATCTTTGATTTGCTCCCTTACCTTCCATCGGCTTTTTAAACATTACGTCACTAGAATTAAATTCTGACGATTTGAAAAATGCTCTTTGTGAATTTTTGAAAACATAATTTTGGTTAGCAACTTTGGTTTCAACCCAAAAACCTTGACCAACCGGAATGAATGGTCCCATAGTTAAAGGTGAAGAACCTGTATATGCTACTGGAGACAAAAATTCTCCTGAATTACTTACAGAACTCATTGTTGGTCTTGTGTAAGTACCTGCGTCATTAACAGTAGCACCGTTGGCAGTATACACACCATAACCTGATTGATATTCTCTTAAGTAATGTGAATTTGTATTTTGATGCTCATAGAAGTAAACAGAGTTACCACCTAATATTGCAGCATTATCTTTTATGAATTGATTGATACTTAAAGCAGATGGATATGGATTACCTAAGAATACCCAGTTCCCTACTGCACCACCTGGAATGTTGATTGTACCGTCATTTGGCCTACCTTTAAATTCCACACGTTGTCTAGCATCAGATTCTTTATTAGCCAACAATTCCCCTGGATTTGTTGCATCTGTACCAACAGTACCTTTCATAACGAAACCATACCCAGGAGCAACAGATTTTGAATTACCAGTTGCAAAAGGATAATACCAATTGTTGTAAGAACCGTCACTAGCAGCATAAGTTGCAATGAATCTAGCAGAATATCCTAGTGGAGATGCAGTACCATTGTGAACTGACCAATCTAAAATATTTGCCAAAACTCCATCAGTTACCGTGGTAGGTCTATTTAAAGTTTGATCAATAATTGCTGCCGCATTTCCTGTTCCAGTAGATGCTCCAACAGGCATACTCCATGATGTAAAATCATAAGTATTCCCTATACCAAATCTATAAACTGAAAGTTTACCAGCTCCTTTGTTAGTTGAATTAGCTACAGTACCTTGAAGAAGTTGTCCTTCTTTTCTTAAGTAAATACTACTATTAGTCACATCAAGATTAATATCTTGTTTAACAAACAAAACTTCATTGCCTACATACACATATGCATCATTCTTTACCGTTAATTGGGCATTCACCTCATTTACTATAAACAAGGATGAAACTACTATCAAAGTTGGAAGTACTTTTCTTTTCATAAATCAAGTATTTATA
>JAGHSS010000357.1 GCA_018065745.1 Candidatus Neoflavobacterium equi
CGAAAATTACTTTTCGGACAGCCTCTTTAATTAAAAAAATTTAACTTTTTATATTGCAAACAATTTAATTTGCATCAATATATTTGCACAATAGAACTACAAACAATGAATGATTTACTAAAATTAGAAAACCAATTGTGTTTTCCTGTGTATGCTTTGTCCCGGGAAATAATATCCCAATACCGTCCGCTACTAACGGAGTTGGATTTAACCTACCCGCAATATTTGGTCTTGATGGTTTTGTGGGAACACGAAGTGATGAGCGTGAATCAAATTGGAGATCAATTGCATTTGGACAGTGGAACATTGACCCCATTATTGAAGCGATTAGAAGCCAAAGGGCTGATTAACAGAAATAGAAGTACGGTTGATGAACGTGTAGTCGTTATTAGATTGACAGACGACGGAAAAAAAATGGAGGAACAAGCGTCTTGTATCACCATGCAATTGGTTGAGAAAATGGATTTCAGTCCAGAAGAATTCAAGGTTCTTAAACAGATGATACAAAAATTATTAGTTCAATATAAATCAAATAAATAAACATTATGAAAGCATTATATGCAACAAAAGTTACTGCTACTGGCGGAAGAAATGGACAGGTAACTTCAGAAAATGGAGTTTTAAATTTGGAAGTGCGCATGCCAAAAGGATTGGGTGGAGCAAATGATAACTACACCAACCCTGAGCAATTGTTTGCCGCTGGATATGCTGCCTGTTTTGACAGCGCATTGAACATGATCATCAAACAAGGAAAGGTGGAAACAGGAACAACTACTGTAACTGCAGAAGTAAGCATTGGGCAGATTGACAATGGATTTGGATTGGCTGTCAATTTAATGGTTAACATCCCAGGAGTTACACCAGAGGTTGCTCAGGATTTGACTGCAAAAGCACACCAAGTTTGTCCTTACTCTAATGCAACTAGAGGTAATATTGAAGTGGTATTAACAACAACAAATAATTAATAATGTCCTTAATTGAAAATTTAAACTGGCGTTATGCCACCAAAAAATATGACCCTACAAAAAAGGTCAGTACAGAAAATTTAGATAAAATTATTGAAGCTGCTCGTCTGGCGCCAACGTCTTCTGGTTTGCAACCTTTCAAACTATTAGTCGTGACCAATCAAGAAGTCAAGGAAAAATTAGCGCCTAGTTCTTTAAACCCCGAAGTAATGGTGGATTGTTCTCACGTTTTGGTATTTGCAGGATGGGATCGTTATACAGCAGAACGCATTGATACCATCTATGACAAAACCACGGATGAACGCGGTTTGCCAAGAGGACGATTTGGAAGCTATACAGACAAGATTAAAGGGATTTACCTCAACCAAACAGCTGAAGAAAATTTTGAACACATTGCCAGACAAACTTATATAGCTTTGGGATTGAGCATGGCACAGGCTGCAGAATTACAGGTTGACAGTACGCCTGCTGAAGGATTTGACAATGCCTTAGTTGATGAATTATTGGATCTAAAATCTTTGGGATTGAAGAGTGTTACCTTACTGTACCTTGGATACAGAGCTACAGAGGGTGATTGGTTGGCGTCCATGAAAAAGGTGAGAAACACAACGGAAGATTTTGTTGTGGAATTCAAGTAATAAAAAATCTATTCTTTTAAATGCCTATCTTTGCACGGTAAATACATTCAAAAAAAATGATAGAAGATAAAAATCAACAACGCACAAAACTTTCGCAATTTGGTGAATTTGGATTGGTAGAGCACTTGACAAAACAATTTGAAATTACTCAAGACACCACTTTTAAAAGTATTGGTGATGATGCCGCTGTTTTGGACTTTAAAGATGAAAAAGTATTAGTTACCACTGATATTATGGTGGAAGGAGTACATTTTGATTTGGCTTATATGCCTTTGAAACACTTGGGGTACAAGGCTGTTGTGGTAAATATTTCTGACATTGTTGCCATGAATGGAACACCATCACAAATTACTGTTGGTGTAGCAGTTTCTAACAGATTCCCTATGGAGGCTTTGGAAGAGCTTTTTGAAGGTATTAATCAAGCTGCCAAATTTTACAATATTGATGTGGTTGGTGGAGATACAACCTCTTCTCAAACGGGTCTAATTTTATCAATTACCGCTATTGGACATGCTGCTGAAGCAGATTTGACCTACCGTTCTGGCGCTGGAGAAAAAGATTTAATTGTTGTTACCGGAGATTTGGGTGCTGCATTTATGGGACTTCGCGTTTTGGACAGAGAAAAACAGGTGTATTTGGTCAACCCAAACAGCCAGCCTGATTTGGAACCGTATTCTTATTTGGTTGAACGTCAATTGAAACCTGAGGCGCGTACTGATATCAAAAAATTATTGAAAGATTTGGAGGTTGTTCCAACTTCTATGATTGATCTTTCTGACGGATTGGCTTCTGATGTAATGCACTTGTGTAAACAATCAGGAACTGGTTGTAGCATTTATGAAGATAAATTGCCGTTGGATCCCCAATTAATTAATGTGTGCGAAGAATTCAACGTCAACTCAACTACCATAGCTTTGAGTGGTGGAGAAGATTATGAATTGATGTTTACCATCAGAATGGAAGATTTTGAAAAAGTAAAACACAATCCACACCTTTCTGTAATTGGACATATGACAGATGCAAATGCCGGAATGAATCTGATTACTAGAGGAAACCATTCCATTCCATTGAAAGCAAGAGGATGGGATGCTATTTCTGAAGATGAGGATGCAGAGTAAATTATATTATAAGGAAAGGGAGCTATTGCTCCCTTTTTTTATTTACACCACGTTCCAATTCAACAATACTTCCACAATGGTTAAGCCATTGATAATTAACAAGAGCAACACATAAGAGGGTTCCAAGCGTTTTCTCTTGACTACTTCAAATGCTCCATACCCAAAAAGAAAGAAAGCCAACGCTAAAATGGGATAGGTAATATACTCTAAAACAGATTGCCCAAAGGTTGGAAACACCCGACCGGTGAGATTTATAAGGTATAGTAGATTTACCAAAATCAATCCTGCAATGGACCACCACAAATATTTATTTATCGTTTTCATAATCGTTTCCATATTAATTGCTTATTAAATTTACTAATAAGACCGGATACAAACGACTAATTATAAGATATTTAACACTATATCTTGTGTTTTAAAGAGACTAAAACGGCACGAGGCATTACCCTGAATTTGGTTTCTGAAATGATATAATCACTGATGTTGTTTTGAATTTTCTCCGGGTTTCCCAAAATATTTTGTCCAGAACACTCCATGGTCCAAGGAGATTTTTCAGGAGTATAACTGATTTTTGCATGTAATAATTGATAATTCTCAGCAGACATGCGCAGGGACTTATTCTTGAAATATTCATAGGATGCATCAAAGTACCATTTCTTTTTTATGGAGTGTTGTAAACTTCCCTCCCATCTTTGAGATTGGTATTTGAGCTTTTGAACGCCATCCAACTGGCCAAAGGTCTGCGTGAAACCAACAGTAAGTGTGGGCCAATGGACAAATAAGGTTTTGACATTTAAACCGGCATACTGCGTTTGATTTTGATACTGTTCATAAGTATCGTTTAATTTTTGATAGTATTTGGACCAATTCCCACCAGCTTGTAGGGCCGGTCTAAAATGGTAAAAAGGTTTGGACAAATTACCTACTAAACTGAATAGATCTTCTGGCAAATCTGTTAGAACCATTTGTTGTACACTGTTGATTCCATCAAAGAGCACTTCATTTCTCAGTGTTTTTTCTTTGTTGATGTAATTAGCTAGTGCATAATAATTCCAACCACCAATCAATGAAGACTTGGACAAATTGAATGAAAATTGGTGAAACGACTCATTTTCCAACAAGGAATTTCCTTGATATATGCGCTGGTAGGTAGCCAATGTTTTACCTGTAGCATACTGGGTTGCAGCTGCAAAATCAACTCTTTTACTGTAGCTGAATTGCATTGATTTATATCTGCTGATCTGCCATCTTGAAGTCCATTGAGGCAAGAGAATTCCCTTTTTAATGTCGTTTTGTGTGTTTTGATCTATGTTCAAATGATACTGATGCCAAAACAATGCAGGACGATGTTCCCAACGTTTGGTTTTGTATTTGTATTTAATCCCAACAAATGCATCCAACATTTTAAAATCCAATCTATTTGAAAAACCTTTAGCAGCAAAATCTAGGTACTCATCTGTATCCAAACGCTGTCCTTCTTGGCTTGTGTAATCTACTTTGGTATTGGTAAATCCCAAATCTAAATCCAATTGACTCTTTTCTGAAACAACCCAATAGATTTTATGCAACCCACTCCACTCTGAAAAATTCAGCTCTTTTATCTGTTGGATTTGATATGTACTTGATTCTTGTAAGGACAGTAAGTCTCCCAAAAAAGGTTGGTTTGAAATCCATTGGCTTTCAGGCTTGAGGTGCTTTAAATCAGTTTGTAGTACCGTGGTTTGGAACCAATTTTTTCCAATTGCGGTATGCCATTCTGCAAATTGCTTAAAATCAAAAGAGGAGGTAAGCGTGCTCAGATCAAACATCAGGTTTTGTGTAGACGCCATGGATTTCAATTCCGTTTTTTGATTGGCGTCACCAAAGGAGGCGTTTGCAGTGTAAAACACTTGATTTCGCGGATTGATTTTATAATTTAAACGCGTATTCCACATCCCCAATACATGATCATTTGCTGAAGACTGTGTTTGCCTTTCAAATTCAGTTGCACTTTGTTGCAAGAAGGTGCGATTACTCTCTGTGTCATTTTTCAAAAATACTTTTGAGATGAGTAAAAAACTGGAGATATCAAATGAATCCTGCTTTTTATAGCTTGCATTTAACGCCGCAAATTGTGACTTGTTTTTTGAAACATCCGTTTGGTTGCTTGTAAAACTATCCAGATTAGCCAATGAAGGTTTACTGCTTAAAAAACTACTCCCTCCGCCTGTAAAGTTGGTCAAGTCACTAAAGGTAAAAACACGCTTACCGAGGGTGTTCGCATTTCCAATAAAATTTATATTAAACTTGGGTTCATAATAAAATAAGGCGGCGTGCAAGAGGTAGAAGTCGTTGTCATTTGCAACCTCTACTCCTGCCTCCAAATCACCAAATATCAATTTCTTTCTGTTCTCTTTCAGTTTAACATTTAGGATCAACTCTTCAGAATTGCTCACTTGTTTCATAAAACCTACTTCAGAAAAATGATCTATAACTTCTACAGATTTTACAGCATCTGCTGGTATATTTTCAACTCCTAGTTTGGTGCCTCCACCAAAGAAAAGCGCATTTTCAACCAACAGTTTATTTACTTTTTTTCCCTGAACTTTCACCGTTCCATCTGTACCCACTTCCACTCCTGGCATCCGATTTAGCAAATCATTCAGTTTGCGATCTTCTCCTTTTGCAAAAGCAGCGGCATCAAATATAAGGGTGTCTTTTTTTATTACTATAGGTTGGTAATCATACGTAATCACTATTTCATCCAAAAGATTGCCATCTGTCTGAAGTTTGAACGGAAGAAAAGAGACGGGATCTTCAGGATGTATTGTTTTGGTTTGGGACAGATATCCAATATACGTCACTTGGAGTTCATAGGTATATTTTGAAACTAGTGACAATTCAAAATTTCCATCCTCATCTGCTGCAACAAACAGTAGGGAACCTGAACTATCTGTAGGTTTTGCAATTATATTGGCATAATCTAAAGGGGCATTTAAAGTATCAGTCACCATGCCTTTAAACGTTCTATTTTGACTAAATACAAAGCAGGTAAGCAATAACAACAATGCGGAAAAATTTAATTTCATGTCGTTTAATTTGTATCAGAACCATAAAGCGTCTTTAATTTGAGTTCCAAGGAACGCAATGAAACCACCTCTTTGGGAAATATGGGAAGTTGATCTTGTGATTTTTCAATCTTCTTTAATATAAACTTTGAATTTCCTGAAACGTTATAGGCTTCAAAAACGAGTCCTGGAACGCCCACAAAATCTGATGGTCCTGTAGCGTAAGGAAACTCAGGACAAAACCAGACTTCTTTGAAGATTTGTTTGTCCAAATAATTTGTCGGGGTAGATAACATAAAGGATGTTCGCGCCAAATAACAGGTATAGCCATTAATTATTTTGGTTTGATTTGTGATTTCCCATTTGTATTCTTTAGCCACATCAAAAACAGACCAGATGGAAGGTTCTAAAGGATATTTCCGAATCAGTTTTTTCTGTGTAATGTCATAGTAAACCGTGTACAGATCAACGTCTTGTGCTACAACTTTTCCATGGACAATTGGATGAATTTGAAAGGAGGATTGTTTTGTTCCAACGTGTAACACCCCAACAGTGCGCTTTGCTTTTTCCTTTTGTTTGATATAATAATCTTTCATCGTTTCTGAGACTTTCAATGTGTCTAAGTTCACTGTGTATATAGTCTCATAGGTAATTTTGTAGTTTTGAGCAGTAATTGAAAAAGAAATAAACAAGAGCATTAGATAATACATACTGATATGATGTTTGAATTATACAAAATATAAAAGGCTTATTACAAAGTATTTAATTAAAACTAGGCCACCAAAAACTGATGTAATTATGACAGTATATACAAATGTTTCAACACAAAACAGTTGTATTCGCTCATGTAATGGTATGTAGAGACTAAAAAAAAACCACCGCTAGCGGTGGTTTTTTTGGTCTCTATATTAATCGTTTGAATTTTTTTGAAGTAGGTATTTGTAAATTAAACCTCCAACAACAGCTCCTAATATTGGCGCCAACCAGAACAACCAAAGTTGATCAATATAAGCACCTCCAGCAAAAATTGCCTGAGAAGTGGAACGCGCAGGATTAACTGATGTATTTGTAATTGGAATTGAAATTAAGTGAATCAAAGTCAATGCTAAACCAATAGCGATTCCAGCAAATTTACCATTTGCATACTTTTCAGTAGCTCCTAATATAACAATAAGGAAGAAGGCTGTCAAGACAAACTCTGCAAGGAAAGCTGCTTCCATGGAATACCCCATTGGAGATAAACTTCCATAACCGTTGGCCGCAAAGGCGCCGGCTGAAGAGGAGTCAATTGCAAAATCTGATTTACCTGAAGCAATGATATACAAAACACCTGCTGCAGCAATACCTCCCAAAACTTGAGAAATAATGTAAGGCAATAATTCTTTGGCAGGGAAACGACCGCTGGTAAACAATCCAAAACTCACTGCTGGATTAAAATGTCCTCCAGAAATGGGTCCAACAGCATAAGCCATAGTCAACACCGTTAAACCAAATGCCAAAGATACTCCCGCAAATCCAATTCCCAACTCTGGGATACCGGCTGCATATAACGCACTTCCACATCCACCAAAAACCAACCAAAAGGTTCCAAAAAATTCTGCAAAATAATTTTTCATAGCTCTATTTATTAATTGTATTAAATATAAGAAGGTTTATAAAAATTTATCAAAAAAACCTAGAATATAAACGCTGTATTTACGTATTATAAAATTACTTCATTAGGTATTCCTGTTTTTAATCCCCAACATTGTGTTCGTTATTTCTAACGCTCCTTCGTTGTACAAAAAATTTGATGAATCCGTAAATGATTAAAATGGACGTTAT
>JAGHSS010000168.1 GCA_018065745.1 Candidatus Neoflavobacterium equi
GAATTTGAAATCTAATTTCAAAATTCCAATAGTAGGTATTTAACGCAACTTTGATCTTTTTTAATACAATATAAACGGATTATTTTGGGTTAAAATGGTTAAATTGCATATCAAATTTACATTTAATGACAACAGTTACCACAAATACACAACCTTCACTTAAAATACCGAAACCAATTAAAATCACCGCCCATATATTGGAGCGTACCTCGCCGAGAATGATGATCAAATTTGCGACCAAATTGTTCTCTACTCCTATCAAATATCCCACTCCAAAAAGAGAGGAAAAAATGTTGGAAGGATGCGTTTTACACCAGGTGTATTCCAAAAGTTTAGATAAGAAAATTGTTGTCTATGATTATATGAATCCCGACTCCAAAAAAATTGCCCTTTTGGTGCACGGATGGAGCGGCAGAGGAACCCAACTCTTTAAAATTGCAGATATGCTGGTTAAAGAAGGCTACCGCGTTATGAGCTTTGACGGTCCTGCACATGGAAAGTCTGAGGGAAAGACGAGCAATATGAAAGAATTTATTGAAACGATAAAAACCGTTTCTGAAGTATATGGTCCTTTTGAAGTAATAATTGGACATTCCTTGGGCGCCATGTCCACCTTAAATGCCGTAGCCGATGGCGTGGCTGCAAAAAAAATTATATGCGTTGGAGCTGCAGATGTTATTTATGACATCTTTGATGACTTCATTGAAAAGTTGGAACTAGACAAGAAATACACGCCGCTGTTATATGCCAATATGGAACGCAAACTCAAGGTTAAGATGGATGTCTATTCCAGTTCTATTGCAGCTAAAAAAATTGATATACCAACGTTGATCATACACGATCACGACGACCAAGACGTGCCAATCTCTGCAGCCCGACACATTGTTCCTGCGTTGAAAAAAGGACGCCTAATTGAAACTCATAATCTGGGACACCGCAAGATTTTGGGCGATGCACAAGTGATACAACAAATGAATCAATTCTTAAATGAAGTGGACTAAAATTATCTGGATATTTGGATTTCTGTTCTTATTGACCCAATGCGGTTCAAAAGAGGCGAAAGAATCCAAAGAATACAAACCCATCCCAAGCGACACCACATCCAAAAGACCGCTGACGGATTTTGAAAGATATGTCTTGTTTGAAAAAGGCACAGAAAGACCGTTTACCGGCACCTATTGGGATCACTTTGAAAAAGGGCATTACGTCTGTAAAAATTGCCGGGCAAAACTGTTTGATTCATCAGCAAAATTTGAATCAGATTGCGGTTGGCCGTCTTTTGACCAAGCGATAAAAGGAAGTGTTAAATACACCAAAGACAACAGTTTAAATATGGAGCGTGTAGAAGTTAGTTGTGCCAATTGTGGCGGTCACCTGGGGCACGTCTTTGACGACGGACCACAAAACACCACAGGAAAGCGATTTTGTACCAACTCTGTATCTATTGAATTTATACCAGAATAACTATGAAATATCCAGTTGAAAAAACAGAACAACAATGGTTGGAAGAATTGGGACAAGAACGCTATATCATTTTGAGACAAAAAGGTACAGAATACCCACATTCAGGACAATACAACCTCCACTTTGAAAAAGGTACTTATTGCTGTGCTGCCTGCGACGAACCTCTTTTTGAAAGCAATTCAAAATTTGACTCTCACTGTGGATGGCCGTCATTTGATGACTCCATACCTGGAAAGGTGGAATACATCAAAGACACAACACACGGGATGATTCGCACAGAGATTTTATGTGCCAATTGTGGCGGTCATTTGGGACATGTCTTTGACGACGGACCAAAGGACACTACTGGTAAAAGGTATTGCGTCAATTCGCTTTCCATAGATTTTAAATAAAAAAAGGCCTTATCCAAACAGATAAGGCCTTTTTGTTTTTACTTAAAATAATATCACCCAAAATAGTATTTTAAGTTTCTAAATCAAAATTTAAAAATCAAATTCATATCAAAGATATACAT
>JAGHSS010000061.1 GCA_018065745.1 Candidatus Neoflavobacterium equi
TCAAAATCCATATCTCTTGAGTATGCTGAAGCACCTGCAATGATCAATTTTGGTTGTTCTTTGGTAGCGATCTCTTGGATGATGTCGTAATTCAACATTCCGGTCTCCTTCTCTACTCCATAAAACACGGGGCTGTACAGTTTACCTGAGAAGTTAACTGGAGAACCGTGCGTTAAATGTCCGCCGTGAGATAAGTCAAAACCTAAAATTTTGTCACCCGGTTGCAAGCAAGCCGCGAAAACCGCAGTATTGGCTTGGGATCCAGAGTGTGGTTGTACATTGGCATAAGCAGCACCAAAAAGGTCTTTGGCACGGTCAATCGCAATTTGCTCAATCTGATCAACTACTTCACACCCGCCATAATATCTCTTTCCTGGGTACCCTTCTGCATATTTATTTGTAAGGATGGATCCTGCTGCTTCAAGAACTTGTTCACTCACAAAGTTCTCAGAGGCAATAAGCTCTAATCCGTTAATTTGTCTGTCTTGTTCATCAAGAATTAATTCAAAAATTTGTTCGTCGCGTTGCATTTTATACTTATTTATATATAATTGTCCTCAAAAATACAAAAAGTGTTTGGTTTATTTCCATAAGAAAGTATATTTGAATAAAATATTAACCGCTTTACTAAAAATAACATATTATGCCAATTACTGCTAACGACGTGAACAGAACCTCCTGGCTTGAGGTAGAAGAAAACAGTGATTTTCCGATTCAAAACATCCCTTTTGGGGTATTTATAACCTCTGATGACGTGATTACAATTGGAACGCGCATTGGGTCCTATGCCATTGATTTAAGTGCCCTGCAACAATTGGGGTATTTTGACGGTATTGAACTTACTGAGGGCGTGTTTTTACAGGACACACTGAATGACTTTATCGCAGCTGGAAAGAAGACGTGGCGTTTGGTGCGCAATAGGCTGGCAGATATATTTGATGCAAACAATCCGCATTTGAGAGATAACGCTTCTCACAGAGAGGCTGTGGTTTTTCACTTGGCTGATGTGCAGGTGCAGATCCCAGTGGAAGTGGGTGATTTCACAGACTTCTACTCTTCAAGAGAACACGCTACTAACGTTGGTAAAATGTTTAGAGATCCAAACAATGCCTTGTTGCCAAACTGGTTGCACATTCCTGTGGGATACCACGGACGCAGTTCAACCGTAGTTCCAAGTGGTGTACCGGTGCACAGACCTTATGGTCAAACATTGCCAAAAGGAGAAACTCAACCGGTTTTTGGTCCTTCAAAACGCGTTGACTTTGAATTGGAAACGGCTTTTATCACAACTTGCGCAAACTCTATGGGAGAACGTTTGTCTGTTGAAGAAGCTGAGGATCACATTTTTGGAATGGTCTTGCTTAACGACTGGAGTGCACGTGATATTCAAACGTGGGAATATGTACCTTTGGGGCCGTTCTTGGCTAAAAACTTTGGTTCTTCAATTTCTCCGTGGATTGTGACACTTGACGCTTTGGAGCCTTTTAGAACAGCAAGTCCGGTACAAGACGATCCAAAACCATTGCCTTACTTACAACAAGAAGGAAACCACGCTTTTGACATTGATTTAGAAGTGGGCATCTTGCCAGAATATGGGGAGGAAAAAATAGTGAGCAAATCCAATTTCAAACATTTGTATTGGACCATGAGCCAACAATTGGCACACCACACGGTGAATGGTTGTAAAATCAATACAGGAGATTTGATGGGTTCAGGAACTATTTCTGGTCCAACAGCAGATAGCTATGGATCTATGTTGGAATTGACTTGGGGTGGACAAAATCCTTTGACTTTACACGACGGCAGCAGCAGAACGTTTATTGAGGACAATGACACGGTCATTATGCGCGGATTCTGCAAGAATGAAAATGTAAGAATCGGATTTGGAGAAGTACGTTCTAAGTTACTTCCTGCAATTCCATTTGAATAATAACGATATAAAAACGCTGTAATACAATCCTATTACAGCGTTTTCATTAATAACAACTATGAAGAAAATTCTTTTAACTGTATTCTTAGGAATGATGCTTTGGAGCTGTGAGGGTTTAAAAGCAACACAAAATTATATTGCTGAAGGTAATTATGACCATGCAATTGAAGTAGCTGCCGGCAAATTAAAAAGCAATAAGGACAAAAAAGGCAATCAAGATTATGTGTATGCTCTTGCGGATGCTTATGCAAAGGCTCAGGAACGCGATACCAACAAAATCAAAGCTTTGGTCCTGGAGGGCAACCCCCAAAAACTGGAGCAGATTCACAGCATTTACAACCAATTGAACAATCGTCAAGAGAAAATCAAACCGCTACTGCCATTGCGCCTGTTGAAAGAGGGAACAAATGCCACCTTTGCAATGGAGGATTATACAGAACAATTGATTTCTTCTAAGAAAGCGCTGGCAAAATTCCTATTGGAAAACGCCAAAGCTTTGGTGGGTACCAAAGATAAAATGAACTCCAGAAGAGCCTATAACGACTTGATAAATTTGGAGAATTTATATCCTGGCTATGCAGGGGTTGATGCTGTTAAAGCTCAAGCGCTGAAACAAGGGATTGACTATGTTGAAGTGTACACGGCTAATGAATCAAACAAAATCATACCTCAAGATCTTCAAAATGAACTTTTGGATTTTAATACCTATGGTTTAAACGATATCTGGACCATTTACCACCCAGTAAAACAAACGGGACTTGTGTATGATTTTGCTATTGAACTGCGCTTTTTTGACATTGAAATCTCTCCTGAGCAACAAAAGGAAAAAGTGATCCAAAAGGAAAAACAAGTGCAAGATGGAACCATGAATTTAACGGACAACCGCGGGAATGTGGTTAAAGATTCCTTGGGACAAATCATCAAAGTACCCAAGTACAAAACACTGAAAGCAACGGTGCGTGAATTCTCTCAGTACAAAAGCTGTTTTGTCAGTGCACAAGTGGATTACATCAATTTAAAGACAAATTCATTGATGCAGTCCTACCCTTTGGAAACAGAATTTGTATTTGACAATGTGTATTCCATTTACCGCGGTGACAAGAATGCGATTGAAACCAATTACTACAAGTATTTTGGATATGCACAATTACCATTCCCAAGCAACGAACAAATGGTGTATGATGCCGGAGAAGACATCAAACTGAAGCTTAAAGCTGTTTTGAAAAAAAATAAATTGAGGTAAACCGTAAAT
>JAGHSS010000305.1 GCA_018065745.1 Candidatus Neoflavobacterium equi
CTTTAATTAATCGCCTCAACATTCTTTACTTTGGTTCATATTTAGTAATAAACCATTTAATTTTTTTGTTATTTTGTTTTTATTAAGACTATATTTTTTACATCCCAAAATCATTTCTCATGCGCATCCTCTTGTTAAGCCTTGTATTTACCGTTCTTGCTCAAAGTCAAGAAACAAAGAATAAAATCGCCCCAACAGATTTTAGCTCCCCCATGGGAATTAGATTAAATCCCGCAGGTACTTTTGGAGAGCTGAGGGCCAATCACTTTCATTCCGGTTTGGATTTTAAGACCAATCAGGTGGAAGGACTGCCGGTATATGCTGCAGGAGATGGCTATGTTTCCAGAATTAAATATTCTTCTTTTGGCTATGGAAAAGCCATTTACATCAACCATCCAAATGGGTTTACTTCAGTATACGGACATTTGCAGCGTGGAGCTGAGGAAGTGGAAGGGTATGTAAAGAAAAACCAATACGACAAACAGTCTTTTGAGATAGAAGTGTTTCCACAACCGCATGAATTGGTGGTGAAAAAAGGAGACTTGATTGCATATTCAGGAAACACCGGTGGTTCTGGTGGTCCACACCTTCATTTTGAATACAGAGATACCAAGACGGAAGAGGTCTTGAATCCGCTGTTGTTTGGTTTGTCCAGAGAGATGAAGGATACCATTGCACCTACTTTGGAAAATTTATTTGCTTACCCATTAGATCCAAACGGCTTTGCCAACAAGAGCGCAGATCCTGTAGTAATCACGTTTGATTCCAGAGTGGGAAATGTCATTCAAGCAAATCCGGTACAAGCGCGTGGGCGCATCGGTTTTGGAGTTTCATCATTTGATACCTATAATAACAACTTCAATAAAAACGGCCTTTACAAATTGGAACTGTTGGTAGATAACAAACCCCAGTATGTGGTCAACTTTGATGCCTTGAGCTTTTCTGAATCCAGATACATCAATTCATATATTGACTACAGACGCAGAAAGTTGTTTAAGGACTACATCCAGAAATTGTTTTACACCACAAAATATCCTTTGTCCATCATTTCACACAATGTTAAAGACGGCATTTTGGAGGTGAAAGAGGGGGATTCTTATACTGTAGAAATTATCTTGTCAGATTTTCACAAAAACCAAACTAAAGTAATCATTCCCGTGATTTTTGCTGCAGATGATTTCAACCTGCCAGCAAAGCCAAAAAACGGAGCTTTTGATTTGATACACGACAAAGAAACCATTTATGCCAAAGAAAATATTTCAGTGACCATTCCTGAAAATACATTCTTGGAAGATTTTGAATTTAACTTCCAAGTGAATCAAAACACCTTGGTGCTTCACAGAGATGTGGAACCCGCATATAAAGACATGACCATTGCAATGGACGTCAGTGAAATGACAGACTTAAATGTGTTCAAATCTTATATTGCCCGTGTGGATGGCAAAAAGTTGAGTTACCAATACACCACCAAAAAGGGGAATGTTTTCTCAACTAGAACCAAATCACTAGGTACATATAAGATTGCTACAGATTTGGTAGCTCCAAAAATTTACAGCCCAAGTTTCAAACCGAATCAAAATCTGGACAAGGTCAACTCCATTAAGGTGTATATTGAGGACCTTGATTCCGGCATTGCATCCTATGAAGGGTATTTAAACGGAAAATGGATTTTAATGGATTATGATTATAAAACAAAATCATTAATTCACTATTTTAGCGACAATATTTATGAAGATGGAGAAAATTTGCTGAAAATCATTGTAAAAGACAATGTGGGTAACACGGCAATTTTTGATTCTAATTTTCAGAAAACTAAAAACTAACCTTTGAAAAACACGATTTCCCTACTAACGTTCCTGTGCTTGTGCACGGGGATGACATTGCATGCTCAAACCGCTCGTTTAAAAGGAGTGATTTTAAATGAGGAGCAGCAACCGGTTTCCAATGTTTCCATTGCCATTGATCAACCCATTTCAACTACTAATGAAAGTGGTTTTTACCTTTTAGACGTTCCGGCAAATAAGGTATTGACGGTGGTTTTTTCTCATGTGGGGTATCAAAATGCCACAGTGAAAATACAGTTAAAACCCAATGAAGATTTTGAGTTCAATCCGGTTTTGAGCAAGACAACTGCACAGCTGGGGGAAATTGTCATTTCCAAGGCAGGACGCAAACGCGTGGAGGGGCTGACGTCCATTTCTCCGTCCAGCATCCGTTTGATTCCTGGAGCAAATGCAGGGGTAGAAAACATTTTGAAAACCCTGCCAGGGGTGTATTCCAACAATGAATTGAGTACACAATATGCCGTGCGTGGTGGAAATTATGATGAAAACTTGGTATATGTAGATGAAATTGAAATTTACAGACCCTTCTTGATTCGTTCTGGTCAGCAGGAGGGATTGAGTTTCACCAATACAGATATGGTGTCCAATATTGATTTTTCTGCCGGAGGATTTCAGGCAAAACACGGAGATAAATTATCCTCTGTCTTGGACATTACCTACAGAAAGCCGACTAAATTTCAGGCCATCATCAACGCCAGTCTTTTGGGAGGAAGTGCAACTTTTGACTACGTTTCCAAAAGTCAGAAATTCAGTGGTATTACTTCCATGAGGTACCGTGACAACAGTCTTTTAGTCAATTCACAGGAGACGCAAACCAACTACAGACCAAGATTCACAGACATACAGCAGACCTTTAATTACAACATCACTTCCAAGTGGCAGATGAGTTTTTTGGGGAATATTTCCCAAAACAGATACGACTATGCGCCTCAAGCCAGACAGACAAACTTTGGAACACTGAGTGATCCCATCGCTTTGGTTGTGGATTATGACGGACAAGAGAAGGACAAATACACCACTTTTTTTGGTGCCTTGAAATCTGTATATGCCGTAACCCCAAATTTTAATTTAAAAGTTATTGGTTCTGTTTACCAAACCAAAGAACAGGAATATTTTGACATCATGGCCCAATACAGACTTGGGGAAGTGGACACCAATATTGGTTCTGAAACCTTTGGAGATGTGACCTATTCCCGTGGTGCTGGATCCCAACTTTCCCATGCCAGAAACAACCTGGACGCGATGATTGTCAATGCTGAAGTCAAAGGGTTTCACGATTTGAAAAACGACAATCAAGTGGAGTGGGGGGCAAAATACACCTTTGAAGACATCAGAGACCGCTTGGTGGAATGGGAGGCGATTGACTCTGCTGGATTCAATTTATCCATGCCAGACTTGGGCTTTGTCAACGACCAACCTTACACCCCAAATACCTACCCATTGGCGCCATACCAATCTGTGCGTGCCTTGAATTTTGTCAAGATTAACCGCTTGTCCGGATTTTTACAATGGAACAAACGCGGGCAGATGGGAACCACAGATTACTGGTTAAACCTTGGGGTGCGTGCACACCATTGGACGGTTTCTGGACCGGCATTTGGCTCCAACAGCCAAACGGTATTCAGTCCACGTGCGCAGTTTTCCATCAAGCCAGAATGGGACCAAGACATGGTTTTTAGACTTTCTGGAGGTTTGTACCACCAACCGCCATTTTACAGAGAGTTGCGCGGTTATGACGGACAGGTCAACCCGGATGTGAAGGCGCAGCAGTCCATCCACGTGGTGTTGTCAAACGACTATAGTTTTAAAATCGGATCCCGTCCGTTTACCCTGACATCAGAGGCCTATTACAAAAATTTGACAGACGTCAACGCCTACACCATTGACAATGTGCGCATCAGGTATTTTGCTGACAACAACACAGAAGCCTATGTTTATGGAGCTGATTTCAGACTGAATGGTGAATTTGTTCCCGGCACGGAATCTTGGTTCACATTTGGGTACCTCAAGACGGAAGAAAATCAAAACGGCAAGGGATATATTGCCAGACCAACAGACCAACGTTTGAAATTTGCCCTGTTGTTTCAAGATTATATGCCCAACATCCCAAGTTTGAAAATTTATCTAAACATGATTTACAACACCGGTCTACCAGGCGGTTCTCCGGCTTATGCGGACCCGTATTTGTACCAATCCCGTTTGAAAGATTACAGACGTGTGGACGCTGGTTTCTCTTATGTTTTCAAGGACAGCAACATTCAATCTGACAAAAAATGGCTTGGGCCGTTCAAGGAGTTCAGCATCGGGATTGAGTTGTTCAATATGTTCAACAACCAAAATTCCATCACCAATACTTGGGTGAGAGACGTGTATACCAAATCCCAATATGCCGTTCCAAACTACATGACCACGCGTGTTTTTAGCGTTAAATTGAGTGCCAGGTTATAATTGCTGTAATATTTACTATATTTGATTTTTAAACATGAAGCGATGAAAAAAATAACTTTATATATGGGCGTGCTAATTGCAGGGGTTTTGACCTCGTGCAAGGAGGAAACAAAGCCAAAAGTTATATACAAAGAGAAGGAAGTTGCAACTCAAACTGTTGAGCGTGATTCCACACAGATCAAAGTTTCTGACTTACCTGTGCACATGGAAGGCACTAAATATGTGATTTTCCCAGTTGGAGATATCCGTATTTATGACAACGGAAACAAAAGTTATGGTAGTAGTAAAACCAACACTATTAGTTATGCTATTTCCAACTACAACCGTTTTGAAATTACTGGATATTTTGAAAACCTTAAATTTCAACATGTAGATTCTACCAATATTAGACCGTTGACTGAGAAGTTAATTCAAATTCAAACGGCCACTTATTTAAGTGAATTCGCACAGGCAAACAAACGCGAAATCTTGGTGTATACCTTGGTGGATGCCGATACTAATTTGGATTCAAAACTGGATTCAAACGACATTAAATCGCTTTACATCAGTACAATCGGAGGCTTGCAATTCACAAAATTGACCAAAGATTATCAGGAGTTGATTGACTGGAATGTAGTTGTACCCTTGAATCGCCTGTATTTCAGAGCCATTGAAGACATCAACAAAAATGGAGCATTTGACAAAAATGACAAGGTGCACTATTACTATGCCAATATGAATGCTAAAAATTGGGAAGTCACAGAATATGACCCCGTGAATAACCTTCATAAAATAGCAGAAGAGCAGACCGCTGTAGTTCCTGCAGAATGAAAAATATATAAAAATGTTGTAATTTATTTACAGCATTTTTTTTGGCGTTACCACTGCTGCGCTGCGCTTGCCGCGGTCAGGCTTTTCGCTATATCTTTTGGGGTGGGAGACCCACCCAAAAGGATGCCGCTTCAATCCTTAACGCAGGAACTCAGTGGTTGGTCCTTATTTCAAACAAGAG
>JAGHSS010000052.1 GCA_018065745.1 Candidatus Neoflavobacterium equi
GTATAATACATAAATTGAAGTTAGGACTTCATAAAGCAAAAGACCAAGTATGTAAAGTTTCACCCCATTTATAATAGTGAATTAGTAGTTTTAAAATAAAAAATATGAAAAAACTATTACTACTATCCGTGCTTTATTTTGCACAAGGAGCAACGGCTCAAAATACCTGTGTGGTATCATTTACAGATATTAATTTAAAAAATGCGCTGCTTGCAAAATCTTCCATTAACACCAATGGTGACACTGAAATTCAGTGTTCTGAAGCAGCCAGCGTCACAGGAGAGATTTACTTGTACAATAAGAACATTCAATATTTGAATGGAATGGAAGCTTTTACAAACGCAACCTATTTAAATGTTTCTGGCAATCAAATAAGAGCTTTTGATCTTTCTGGAATGACCAGTCTGACACGCCTGGATTGTAACAGCAATCAAATCCAAAACATTAACGTGTCTAATGTTCCAACACTCCAAATATTATTTTGTGGAAATAACCCAACAACTTATATAGATGTAAGTAACAATCCAAATTTACACAGCTTTCACGCTACGGGAACCAATAATTTACTTCAAATAAACCTTGCCAATGGCAACAACAGAAATTTCACTTTTTTAGATGTAAGAGGTTGTGTTAATTTGAGATGTATTAATGTGGACGATATCGCTGCTATATCTGATTGGAACACTTCAGATTTCAACAAAGATAACGCTGCTACTTACAGTACTACATGCAGCTTAAGCACCACAGATAACCACACTACTGCATTACTGCCCTACCCAAACCCAACCACAGGTTTAATTCACTTTCCAACGGTTTCAAACGTTAAAGTGTATGATGTTACAGGAAGGTTAATTCAACAAAGAGATGCGACACAAATGGTGGATATAACACAACAGAGCAATGGAATATATGTTGTGCAAGTTGAAAATGAAATGGGAAACACAACTAAGAGAATTGTCAAACAATAAATAAAAGAACAACTGCAATTGTGCGAAGTACATAAAAAAAGAGGGAACCCATATGGATTCCCTCTTTTGGTATATCAAATACTACTCTGATTATTTAGTAGAAATTGGTTTAAATTTAGTCAAGTTGATACCTTCAACAGCTGCTTTGTATTCTTCAATAGAAGGCATTCTACCCAAAATTGCAGAAAGAACAACTACTGGAGTAGAAGCAAGAAGAGATTCTCCTTTTTTACCGTCTCTATCTTCAACAACACGTCCTTGGAACAAACGCGTTGAAGTAGCTAAAACTGTATCTCCTTTTTCAGCTTTTTCTTGGTTACCCATACAAAGGTTACATCCAGGACGCTCTAAATACATGATGTTTTCATACTCTGTTCTTGCGTTTGCTTTTGGCAATGCATCAGAGAATTCAAACCCAGAATATTTTTGTAACATTTCCCAGTCTCCTTCAGCTTTCAACTCATCAATGATGTTGTAAGTTGGAGCAGCAACAACTAAAGGAGCGTTGAATTTAACTTCTCCTTTTTGTTTTTCAACATTGCGCAACATTTGAGAAACAATTTTTAAATCGTCTCTGTGTACCATACAAGATCCAACAAATCCTAAGTCAACTTTTTTGTCGTTACCATAGAAAGACAACTCACGGATGGTATCATGTGTATAACGTTTAGAAACGTCAGCATTGTTAACATCTGGGTCAGCAATCATTGGCTCTTCAATCAAGTCTAAGTCAATAACAACATCAGCATAATATTTAGCATTGTCATCTGGAGTTAAAGCTGGTTTAGTACCTGTTCTAATTTCCTCAATACGTACATTAGCTTTGTCAATCAAACCTTGTAAAACTTGGTTGCTGTTATCCATACCTTTGTCAATCATGATTTGGATACGAGATTTAGCAATTTCCAAAGATTGGATCAATGTTTCATCCTGAGAAATACAGATAGATGCTTTCGCTTTCATTTCTGCAGTCCAGTCAGTGAATGTAAACGCTTGGTCAGCTAAGAATGTTGCAATGTGAACCTCAATGATTCTTCCTTGGAATACATTCTCACCGTCAAATTGTTTCAACATCTGTGATTGAGTAGCGTGAACCACATCACGGAAATCCATAAATGGTTTCATTTCCCCTTTGAAAGTTACTTTTACAGATTCTGGAATTGGCATAGAAGCTTCACCAGTAGCTAAAGCTAAGGCAACAGTTCCTGAGTCAGCTCCAAAAGCTACACCTTTAGACATACGTGTGTGAGAGTCACCACCAATAATGATAGCCCACTCATCAATTGTAATGTCATTCAATACTTTGTGAATAACGTCAGTCATTGAATGGTAAACACCTTTAGGGTCACGTGCAGTAATCACACCAAATTCATTCATGAATTTCATCAATTTAGGGATGTTAGCTTGCGCTTTTTTGTCCCATACAGATGCAGTGTGACATCCTGATTGGTAAGCACCGTCAACAAGTGGAGAAATAACTGTAGCAGCCATAGACTCTAATTCTTGAGCAGTCATCAAACCTGTAGTATCTTGAGATCCTACAATGTTTACTCTAACACGCACGTCAGATCCAGCATGTAATACTTTACCGTCAGCAACACCAACAGCATTTTTGTTGAAAATTTTCTCAACAGCTGTCAATCCTTGTCCTTCAACAGAAATCTCTTTTGCAGGAGCAAAAACAAGTGGTGTAGCAACTCCTAAAGTTTGAGCTGCAAACGTTTGGATTTTTTTACCAAAAACGATAGCATAAGAACCACCTGCTTTGATAAATTCCATTTTTTGTGGTGACAAAGAACGAGAGATATCAATCAATTCTTGATCTCCGTTATATAATTTTTTAGTTTTAGTATTGATCGTTAAAACCGTACCTGTAGCTACAGAATAAACTTCTTCTAAAACTGGATCACCGTTTTCATTACGAACAACATCTCCGTTTGCATCTACTTGTTTTTTCCAGTTTTTAAGGTCAATCCCAATTCCTCCAGTTACATCAACTGTAGTTAAGAAAATTGGAGAAATACCGTTTGTACCAGCAACAATTGGAGCAATGTTAACGAAAGGAATATATGGAGAAGCTTGTTTTCCTGTCCATAAAGCCACATTGTTAACTCCTGACATTCTTGAAGATCCAACACCCATTGTCCCTTTTTCTGCAATCAACATTACACTTGCATCAGGATACTGAGCTTGTAGCGCTTGGATTTCAGCTTGAGCTTCTGGAGTGATCATACATTTACCATGTAATTCACGGTCAGAACGTGAGTGAGCTTGGTTACCTGGAGAAAGTAAATCTGTAGAGATATCCCCTTCTGCAGCAATATAAGTCACTACTTTAATTTCTTCAGCAACAGCAGGTAATTTTGTAAAGAATTCTGCTTGAGCATAACTTTCCAAAATATCTTTAGCTACTGTGTTACCCGCTTTGTAAGCATCAGCTAAGCGAGCTGTATCAGCATCATATAAGTAAACTTGAGTTTTTAAAACTTGAGCCGCTTGTTTAGCGATTTCAATATCATTACCCAAAGCTAAATCTAAAAGAACACCAATAGATGGTCCACCTTTCATGTGTGACAATAACTCAAATGCAAATGCTGGAGTAATTTCAGCAACACTTTCTTGACCTAAAATGATCTCTTTTAAAAATTTCGCTTTTACAACAGCAGCTGGAGTTGTTCCAGGCAAGGTATTGTAAATAAAAAACTTAACTGAATCCTCACGGTATTCGTTGTTAACATCTTTAATTTGTGCAATAATTTCGCTTAAAAGTTCTGCACCATCAATAGGCTTTGGATTTAGCCCTTGACCTTTTCTCTCTTCAATCTCTTTGATGTAATCCTTATAAAGATTCATAATATTATCTATTGAATATTAATGGCAGTTTAAATAAATGAGCAACTCATCAATTTTTAACAACCTGTAAAAGTTATATAATTTTTTAATTTGTT
>JAGHSS010000216.1 GCA_018065745.1 Candidatus Neoflavobacterium equi
ACGGAATCTATGAAGAAAAAATACGCAATCTTACTTTTATTAACTTGTCTTTTTGCTGTCCCTACGGTAGCCAATAGTCCTTTAAATGAGGTTCATTTTTCTTTATTTTCTAATCCAAAGGAAGATATTGAAGGATTAAAGATTTATCCAAATCCAGCTAAAGATGTGATTAATATTACAACATCAAATTTTGACCCTAAAACGGTTGTCATTTATGATGTTCTTGGCAAACAGGTTTTAAAAACAGTAATAACCAGTCAACCAATAAATATTTCAAATTTAAAATCTGGAGTATACATTGTCAACATTACTGAAAACAACCAAAATGCAACAAGAAAATTAGTTATCAAATAATAAAAAAATCATTTGTTAATTCAACTATTATACAAAGGCTTCTAAAAATAGAAGCCTTTTTTCTTCGTAAATTTGTAAAAAAGAAAAATTTTGGTTTCAGCTGCTGATCTATTTGAAATAGGTTCTAAAAAAGAATTTGAGAAAATAACAATGAAGGTTTTCAGACATCAGTTTGAAAACAATAGGGTGTACAAATCCTATTGTGAACTGTTGGGTAAAAACCCAAGCAATGTTAAGAACATACTTCAAATACCTTTTTTACCGATTCAATTTTTTAAATCACATGAGGTGGTATCTAATCAAGATGCCACACAGGCCGTCTTTACTAGCAGTGGTACCACAGGGATGATTACAAGTAAACACTATGTTACTGATGTGTCCATGTATGAAACCAGCTATACCTTGGGTTTCAAAAACTTTTATGGATCTGTTGAAAACTTTGCTGTTTTAGCCTTATTGCCGTCTTATTTGGAACGTGAGGGCTCATCTCTTATCTATATGGTAGAAGACTTAATACAGAAGTCCAATCACCCGGATAGCGGCTTTTATCTGCACAACCACGAGGAATTAATTGCCAAGATTGAAGCCCTGGAGGCTCAAGGTCAACAAACCTTATTGATTGGTGTTACCTATGCCTTATTGGATTTGATTGAAACAAAAAAAATGAAACTCCAACACACCATAATCATGGAAACTGGAGGAATGAAAGGCAAGCGCAAAGAAATGATCAGAGAGGAATTGCACCAGATACTGATGGAGGGATTTGGAGTTAATGCCATCCATTCTGAATATGGCATGACTGAATTATTATCTCAAGCCTATTCACTTGGGGAGGGAATATTTGAATGTCCGCCGTTTATGGAGGTTTTGATTCGGGATACTGAAGATCCATTCACTTATTTGACCGCGGGAAAAACGGGCGGGGTGAATGTGATTGATTTGGCAAACTACAACTCCTGCTCTTTTATTGCGACTCAGGATTTGGGTAAGAAATACCAAGACCACTCTTTTGAAATATTGGGAAGATTTGACCACTCAGACATCAGAGGATGTAATTTGATGGTATTGTAAATAAAAAAACGGACAAGAGCGAAATGCTGTTGTCCGTTTTTTGTTTGGTCTAAGTTCTGATAAATTACTGCGCAAGGGATTGAAGCGGCATCCTTTTTTGGATTCATCCAAAAAAGATATAGCGCAAAGCCCGACCCCGTCCTTTTTTTGGACGGGGTTGCGCCCAAAACTTTTATACACTTTTAAACTGCCTTGATGATGAAGTAGTTTTTCTTTCCTTTTTGAACCAAGATAAAGGTGTTGTTGATCAAGTCTGCAGCGGTGATCTGATAATCCTCCCCTACTTTTTGCTTGTTTACTGAAATTGAATTCTGTTTCAACTCTCTTCTGGCGTCACTATTTGAGGCTAAAAAGTTGGTTTTTGCAGACAATGCAGCAATCATGTCCATCCCGTCGTTGATGTCTTGCAAGGCCACTTCTGCGGTGGTAATTCCTTCAAATACTTCTGTTAGGGTTTGGTTGTCTAGCTTGTTTAACGCGTCCATGGTTGGGTCAAAAAACGCTGCTGTAGCTTCAACTGCATTGTCAAACGCCGCTTTGGAGTGTACCATAATGGTGATTTCCTCTGCCAATTTCTTTTGCAACACGCGCAAATGCGGTGCTTCTTGATGTGTTGAAATTAACGTCTCAATTTCTTCTTTTGACAAGAATGTGAAAATTTTGATGTATTTCTCTGCATCGACATCTGAGGTATTTACCCAATATTGATAGAATTTGTAAGGTGATGTGCGGTTGGCATCCAACCAAATATTACCACCTTCTGACTTGCCAAATTTAGTTCCGTCAGCCTTTGTAATTAGAGGACAAGTCAGCGCATAAGCCTTTCCTTGTGTGATACGTCTGATCATTTCAGTACCGGTAGTGATGTTTCCCCACTGGTCTGAACCACCCATTTGAAGGGTACATGATTTATTGTTGTAGAGGTGCAAGAAGTCGTATCCTTGAACCAATTGATATGTAAATTCTGTAAATGACATCCCGTCGGCTGCCTCTCCATTCAATCTTTTCTTAACTGAATCTTTGGCCATCATATAGTTTACTGAAATGTGTTTTCCCACGTCTCTGATAAAATCAAGGAAGGAGAATTGTTTCATCCAGTCGTAATTATTGACCATTTCTGCTGCATTTGGCGCGTCAGATGTGAAGTCTAAAAAACGAGACAACTGATCTTTAATGGCGTTCTGATTGTGAAGTAGGGTCGCTTCATCCAACAAGTTTCTCTCATTTGATTTACCTGATGGATCTCCAATCATACCTGTTGCACCACCCACAAGAGCAAGGGGTTTGTGGCCTGCCAATTGGAAGTGCTTTAACAACATCACACCCACTAAATGTCCGATATGCAAAGAATCTGCAGTTGGGTCAATTCCCACATACGCAACACGCATCTGCTCCATCAAATGTTCTTCTGTGCCTGGCATTACGTCGTGGAGCATCCCTCTCCAAGTCACTTCTTCAATAAAATTTTTCATTTAATACGTGTTTAAAGTCTAAGGTCACAAATATAGAAAATTATTGGTTGTGAACGATGTGTTGGGTTCTTGAAGATGCCAAAAATCCGTATATTTGTGTCATGATACTAGTTACTGGAGCAACCGGAATGGTTGGAGCACATATCTTATTGGAGATTGCGGGGAAAGGTGTTGCTGTTCGCGCATTATACAGAACCGAAACGAAAATTGATCAAACGCGAAAATTGTTTGATTTGTACAATAAATCAACTGAATTTGACAAAATTTCTTGGGTTAAGGGGGACATTACAGACCTGCCAACACTGGAAGTTGCCATTTCAGGATGTGAGCTGGTATACCATTGTGCGGCATTGGTTGATTTTGATCCAAAAGCTGAGGAAGCGCTTCAGAAAAACAACATCGAGGGGACGGCAAATGTAGCCAACCTGTGTTTGGCTTTGGGTGTGAAAACCCTGTGTTTTATCAGCTCTATTGCCACCTTGGGAGAGATGAAGAAAAACAGCTTCATCAATGAGACGGCAGAGTGGAATCCAGAACTTAGCGCGAGTGATTATGCCATCAGTAAAAACGGGGCTGAAATGGAGGTTTGGAGAGCCAACCAAGAAGGCTTGAACGTGGTTGTGGTAAATCCAGGTGTGATTGTTGGCCCGATGATTTGGAAAAACGGCAGCAATGAAATTACACAGAAAATCCAACAGAACTTTCCGTTTTACACCTTGGGAACAACCGGTTTTGTCGCTGTGTCTGACGTGGCAAAAATAGGTGTTGCCTTGGTAGAACAAAGACATTACAACCAACGCTTTATCTTGGTTGCAGAGAACTTAACATTCCAAAACTATTTCAATATCTGGGCTGATCTACTCCATAAAAAAAGGCCTAACATTGCTGTTAGACCTTTGATGTCTTCAGTGGCATGGCGCCTGGATTGGTTGGTTTCTAAATTGTTCAACGTCAAAAGAACCCTGACCAAAGAAACTGCCCAAGCAGCACACAGCACTTCAATATATAGCAATCAATTGATTTGTCAAACTTTGAACTATCAATTTACCGATATTAAAAGTTATCTGGAGCAGATTATTTCCCCTTCATAGTCAAGCTTTCATCCAGCTGTTTGAGGCGTTGAAAAACGCGCTCATTCATTTTTCTGTACAACTTTATATCTTCAGCATAGGCCTTGTTGTTTTCAACAAATGTCAAACTGTCCAAACCGTATTTGTCCTTTAAAAAGGTTTTCATTTCCACCTTTTTAATATTTGTTTTAAAGTCCACTGTATGTTCTGCCGCTTGCAAAAGTGCAAGGTCATACAATACATCTTCCATTTGGGCTTCAGGAATGGTTTTAGTAAATTTTGACTTTCCTGAGTTTTCACAACTACAGAAAATCAAAACGACACCGAATAAAAACAATTTCTTCATGCTATTAACGATCAAAAGTTAAACGTTTACCTACTTTAATATCTTTGACTTTAGAGCTGGAATAAATCAGCGTACCATTGACAAAAGTATGTGAAATTCTAGATTTAAAATTAACGCCTTCAAATGGAGACCATCCACATTTAGACAAGATATTTTCTTTTTTTACACTCCAAGGCATGTGTGTATTCACAATTACCAAGTCAGCAAAATAGCCCTCTTTAATGAAACCACGTTTTTCAATTTTGAAAATTTTAGCGGGATTGTGCGCCATCTTTTCCACAATTTTCTCAACCGTGATCTTACCTTGTAAATGTTTTTCAAACAAAGCCACCAACGCGTGTTGTACCAAAGGTCCTCCTGAAGGACAACTCAAATAAGGGTTCTGTTTTTCTTCTAAAGTATGTGGAGCGTGGTCTGTAGCGATCACGTCAATTTTGTCTTCCAACAAGCCTTTCCACAAAGCTTCTCTATCACTTTCTGACTTCACTGCAGGATTCCATTTGATGAACGCCCCTTTCTTAGCATAGTCTTGATCTGAAAACCAAAGATGATGCACACAAACTTCTGCTGTAATCATTTTGTCTTCCAACGGCGTTTTAGAGTCAAAAAGCTCTAATTCTTTTGCTGTAGAGACGTGGAATACATGCAGCCTAGCTCCTGTTTTCTTTGCCAATTCAACCGCTTTAGAAGAAGATATATAACACGCTTCTGCACTGCGGATTTTTGGGTGTTGATCCATTGGGATTTCTTCACCAAAAGTGGCGATTGCCTCTTCTAAATTTTGTTTAATAGTGGCCTCATCTTCACAGTGAACAGCGATCAACATCTTGGTCTTAGAAAAAATATTTTCTAATGTTTCTGGATTGTCAACCAACATATTTCCAGTTGAAGAACCCAAGAACAGTTTAATACCCGCCACATTTTTTGGGTCTGTCTTCAATACTTCTTCTAGATTGTCATTGGTTCCCCCCATCATAAAAGAATAGTTGACAAAAGAACTCGCTGCAGCAATTTGATATTTTTGCTCCAACAATTCTTGTGTAATTGCATTGGGAACCGTGTTTGGTTGCTCAATGAAAGATGTTATTCCTCCAGCAGCTGCTGCACGTGATTCCGTTTCAATGGTACCTTTGTGGGTTAATCCTGGTTCTCTAAAATGAACTTGATCATCTATAGCCCCTGGAATTAAATAATTCCCCTCTGCATCAATAATTTTACAGTCAGCAAATTTTGCACTAATGCGGGGTGCAATTTCTTTAATAAACTCACCTTCAATAAAAACGTCTCCTTCAAAAACAGTTCCTTCATTAACTATTTTTGCATTTTTAATTAATACCCTATTCATTTTGTTATAATCTATTTAGAAGCTTATTTATTCTCAATGCCACAACACCAAAAACAGCTTCTTTAATAATTGAATTACTCATTTTAGAGGTTCCTCTAGTTCTGTCTGTAAAGACAATTGGAACTTCTTTTATTTTATGGCCTTTGACAAAAGCACGATATTTCATTTCAATTTGAAAGGCATAGCCTACAAATTTTATTTTCTTTAAATCTATTGCAGCTAAGAGTTCTCTTTTGTAACAAACAAAACCCGCTGTTGTATCAGAGATATGCATTCCTGTAATCATATTGACATAAACAGAAGCAAAATAAGACAGCAACACCCTGCTCAATGGCCAATTCACTACATTCACCCCCGTTACATATCTGGACCCAATGGCCATATCTGCTCCCTCTTCACAAGCCTTCAACAACAAAGAAAGGTCTTTTGGATTGTGAGAAAAGTCTGCATCCATTTCAAAAATATAATCATAAGAACGTGTCAAAGCCCACTGAAATCCATGCACATAGGCAGTTCCCAAGCCTGATTTCACATTTCTAACCTCTAAAAACAATTGATCCGGAAATTCTAACTGCAAATTCTGTACTTTTGCAGCAGTACGATCTGGAGAATTGTCATCAACAACAAGGATGTGAAATGGAACTTCAAGAGAAAAAACAGCTCTAATTATGTGTTCTATGTTTTCAATTTCGTTATATGTAGGTATTACTACAATGCTTTTGCACATTAAGTTATAAATTTTTAAAAACACAAAAATACAGTATTTATTAGGTATGTTTCACAAGAAAACGATAATTAATTTTTAACTGTATCCCCTGTAGTCATTTTATACGTATGGAAGAATTTTTATTAAAACCGAGACCGATGTTAAACACAGATTGGGCCACGCTTTTATTTGTTATTTGCTTTGGATTACTAGCGATTAATAAGGCAGTTTTTGGTACCCGATTTTCAGAATTTTTAAAATTGGGATTCTCAGACAAATTTGTGAAAATATACAAGGACAGTTCCAACATCAGAAGTTGGTTCACCGTTTCCATGTTTGTGATTCAGGTCATCTCCTTTTCTTTTATCAGCCAGTTGGGATTGGCTGAATTGGGCATCACGACAAAAGACAATCCCATTTCATTCATCAGAATCATCACGGTGATCACTTTTTTCATTTTGTCCAAGTATTTGATTGAACAAATCATCGCTACAACGTTCAATATTGAAGAATTTGAACAACAATTTAACTTATTCAAAGTGTATTATCGCACCTATTTAGGGCTTTTGGTGTTTCCATTTGGATTGATTCTATATTACAATAACTTCACAACATTAACAATAATTATCACATTAATAT
>JAGHSS010000120.1 GCA_018065745.1 Candidatus Neoflavobacterium equi
AAAATTGCCTTTGTTTCAATTTATTTCATAAATTTATCAAACAATAGAGCAATTTGCTCAGTTCGTGACGAATTGAACTGCGTTCAATTTTCTCCCGTTCTTCGCAAAATACCCGGCTCGTTATGCGATATTTTATGACAACCAGCGTTAACGACAAAATATCTCTTTTTTTAACCTCAATTATCATTTTGACAATTGGGTATATGTTCTATGCATCTATAACTGGACAGTTTGAAAAACACAAATCTTGGGTTTACTCCGTTGACATTAACAAGCAAGACATCGTTGTAAGTGCAAGTGAAAACGAATTATTGCTTTGGAATAAACGAAAGTGTACAGACAGGTTGGTTGGACACACTGACGCTATTAAAACAGTCGCTTTTTCTCATAGCGGACAACAAATTGCAAGCGGGAGTATTGACAAGTCGATTAAAGTATGGTCATCTTCAGACAAGAAGACAATTAACACACTAAACGGACACAGTAAAGGAGTAAACAAAGTTGAATTCAGCAACGCAGACAAATACATCATTAGTGCGGGCTATGACGACAAAATGCTTATTTGGGACTGGACGAACAATAAAGTCGTAAAAGAACTTAACATTAAGCACACTAACTTTTCAATTAATAATCAAGATGTTTTAGCTTACATAGACAGTTCCTGTTCATTAATACTTTTCGATTTAAAATCATTGTCAGTAATAAAAGTAGTTGGACACTTTTGTGGCTCACCAGTTTTCAATCCTCAAAAAAATATTATTGCTATTAAGGATAGTGTTTTCACTTTTATAGATTTAAACTCAAATTCAGTATTATCAACTCTTGATATAAAAAAAGAGAATTCCGTTTGTGAAGTAAGCACTTTTAAATTTACACCAGATGGACAATATTTAGTCGCAGGAATTTGGGGTGGCGACATTGAAATATGGGACTGGCAAAAAAAACTTTTAATACGAACGCTTCAAGGACACAATTTAAGTTCAGTAGACGATTTTTCATTTAATAGCAAAAACCAACTAATCAGTGCTTCAGGTGACAGGTCATTAAGATTTTGGAACTGGAATACTGGCGACTTGCATATGATTGTAGGTGATGGCTTATTCAAAGCAAAGTTGAACGGGCTTTTATCAATTTCTATCCTTCTGACTTTAATTGCAGGCTTTTGGGCTTTGACAAAAAATACAGATAATAAACTTTCTTCATACATACTGCTTTCAATCTTGTCTTGCTGGAGTTTAGGAATTGGATTGGTTGTATATTTCTATAAATCTACATTGACAAAATATGCAACACCGATAATTTGGACAACAACGGTATTATCTGGACTATTCTTTTTTTCAGTTTGGTTTAGTTGGCTTGCCCTTTTCACTGTTCCGATTTCTTTGCTTTTTTGTTACATCAAAATGACGACAAGCAACGACAAGACAAAAATATATTTCCCTTTAATTATCAACTTAGTATTTTGCGGAATACTTTGTTCATTTGTAACATCGGCAGGACTATGGAAATAAAAACATCGCATAACAGCACATTTGCAATAGGCGGGGTTTGGCACTCCGCCCACAGTTTTGTGGTTAAGGAAAGTGCAGTTCTCCGAATGAACATTTGTGTTGAAAATCCCGCCCATCGCAAATCTGCGGAACGTTATGTGCAATACTACCAAAACTTCCTTAAAAAAAATCTTGCAATGAATGATAATATTCGAAACTTTTTACTTAAAATTTGTCCTGAAATCTTAGAA
>JAGHSS010000066.1 GCA_018065745.1 Candidatus Neoflavobacterium equi
GATCAGTAGTAATCAACTAATGTTTAATTTTGCACTACCTTACCATACAAACATTACCTTATATGATTCAAAAATTTATCAATTCTCAACTTTGTGTCTACATTACCAGAGTACTTATTGGATTTATAATTGGTTATACCTTGTACATCAAACTTCCTGAATACCAATTATTCTGGACTTTGATATCCATCATATTGGTCATTTCTCCAGAGGGAAAGGATTCTAGAAGACTTTCCATTGAACGGTTTAAATCAAATTTTGTAGGATCAAGTGTGGGATTGTTATGTTTGCTCATTCACCCAACCAATGTGTATATGATTGTTGGTGGAATTTTACTTACCTGCATCATCTGTCAGCTTTTCAACATCATCAACATGGCGCGCGTCGCTCTTGTTGCGCTGTTAATTGTTTTGATACAATCACATGTTGACGCGAAGCAATTGGCACCCATCATGAGATTTGCATCTGTGAGCCTGGGATGCATTATTGGTTTGTTGGTAACGGTGTTTACTTCTATGTTGATCAGAAAACTCAAAGGTTCACAAGAACCTAATGATTAACCTGCAATTTTGATAGCTAATCTTAAGCTCTAAATCAAATTAAAATTTTTACTGTGTAAGGTGAATCGTATATTTGCTGTATAAAATAAGGATTTATGTCAGCAAAAGAAAAGACCACCAAAGAGGTTAAGGAAACACCTCTTATGAAACAATACAACGAAATAAAAAACATATATCCAGATGCATGTTTGTTATTTAGAATTGGTGATTTCTATGAAACTTTTGGTGATGATGCTGTTAGAACAGCTAAGATTCTTGGAATAACACTTACAAAAAGAGGCGCTGGCAGCCCTACTGAAACGGCACTTGCTGGATTCCCTCATCACTCAATCAACGTCTACTTACCCAAACTTGTCAAAGCCGGTTTGAGAGTTGCTATATGTGATCAATTGGAAGATCCAAAAACGACAAAAACAATTGTCAAACGTGGAGTAACTGAATTGGTTACACCTGGTGTGGCAATGAATGATGAAGTTTTACAATCAAAGACGAACAATTTCCTGGCTGCTTTACACTTCACAAAAAAGAACATCGGGATTTCATTCTTGGATGTATCTACTGGAGAGTTTTTAACGTCTCAAGGAAATGCAGAATATATTGATAAACTATTACAAAACTTCAAACCAAGCGAAGTCTTGGTACAGAAGGGCAATAAAAATCATTTCTTACACGAGTTTGGTTCAGACTTTAATTTATTTTATCTAGAGGATTGGGTATTTAAAGAAGACTATGCTCAAGAACGTTTGATGCAACACTTCAAAACAAATTCTTTAAAGGGATTTGGTATTGAAGAACTGATGGAAGGAATCATTGCATCTGGCGTAATCTTATATTACCTATCTGAAACTCAACACAGCAAAATACAACACATCTCCTCTATTCAAAGAATTGCAGAAGATGCCTATGTGTGGATGGATAAGTTTACCATAAGAAATTTGGAGCTTTACCAAAGCAACAATCAAAACGCTACTACCCTATTGGACGTTATTGACAAAACGCTTTCTCCCATGGGAGGACGTTTATTAAAACGTTGGTTGGCCTTGCCTCTTAAAGATTTGAACGCCATCAATCACAGATTGGCCGTGGTTGAATTTTTGAAAGAGAATGTGGAAACCAAAGAGTTGTTCCAATACCAGATCAAGCAAATTTCAGATTTGGAACGTCTGATATCTAAATTGGCCGCTGGAAAAATTAGCCCAAGAGAAATCATCTATTTAAAAGAATCTCTTGATGCCATCATCCCAATCAAACAACAGGCGTTACAAAGCAAAAATGAAGCACTTAAGATTATTGGTGATAAACTTCATGCCTGTGAATTATTGCGTGAAAAAATAGAAACTACATTAATAGCTGACGCCCCTGTATCCATCAATAAGGGAAATGCTATTGCGTATGGTATTCACGAAGAATTGGATGAATTGAGAAATATATCTCAAAATGGAAAATCCTACCTGGAAGCATTAGAGGCTAGAGAAAGTGAACGCACTGGAATCCCATCTTTAAAGGTTGCTTTCAACAATGTTTTTGGCTATTATCTTGAAGTGAGAAACACGCATAAAGACAAGGTTCCTGAAGAATGGATTAGAAAACAAACTCTTGTTAATGCAGAACGCTACATCACAGAAGAGCTTAAAGAATATGAATCTAAGATTTTAGGTGCTGAAGAGCGCATTTACAAAATTGAAGTAGACTTGTATGAAAAGTTCATTATGTGGTGTGCTCAATACATACAACCGGTGCAGCTCAATGCCGGTTTAATCGCTCAATTGGATTGTTTGCAATCTTTTTCTCAACTTGCAATTGACAACCAATACAGCAAGCCAATATTGGATGACAGTTTTGGATTGAATATTAAAAATGGAAGACACCCGGTAATTGAAAAACAATTGGCGGTTGGCACACCCTACATTGCCAATGATGTATATCTTGACAATGAAACCCAACAGATCATTATGATCACGGGACCTAATATGTCTGGTAAATCTGCCATTCTGCGTCAAACAGCGTTGATTGTACTTTTGGCACAAATGGGAAGTTTTGTTCCTGCTGACCAGGTGGAAATGGGAGTTGTAGATAAAATATTTACACGTGTTGGCGCTTCTGATAACATCTCTATGGGAGAATCTACTTTCATGGTTGAAATGAATGAAACCGCATCTATTTTGAACAATTTAACGGATCGCAGTTTGGTCTTGTTGATGAAATTGGAAGAGGAACGTCAACGTATGACGGTATTTCTATTGCGTGGGCAATTGCTGAATATATTCACGAACATCCTGCGCATGCTAAAACGCTTTTTGCAACACATTATCACGAATTGAATGATATGCACGAAACGTTCCAGAGAATTAAAAACTATAATGTATCTGTTAAAGAATTAAAAGACAACGTGCTCTTTTTGAGAAAATTAGTTCCTGGAGGAAGTGCACATAGCTTTGGAATTCACGTTGCAAAGATGGCAGGTATGCCGCAGATGGTCCTTTTGAAAGCACAGAAAGTTTTGAAAAAACTGGAACAAAGCCACAAATCTGACGGTAAAATTGATTTAAAACCTGCAGATGATATGCAGTTGAGCATCTTCAATATGGATGACCCCATATTGGAAGACATCAAATCAGAACTTGCCGCATTGGATATCAATACATTAACACCTGTTGAAGCATTGATGAAACTGAATGAATTGAAAAGAAAACTAAAATAAGTACATAATTGAGGGGATTTATTCCCCTCTTTTTTTTTGAAAAAAATCAAAAACCGTAAAAAAAAGCCCAAAAAACCATAAAATGGTACGGTTTAAAACCTATACTTTTACATCACAGAATATAACCGATTCATAACGGTTAAAAAATAATTTGAGTGCTTTTGATGCCCCCGGTTTTGGATTGTGAAATTCAAGATTTTCAAAAGTTTAGTTTATAGATTATTAAAAGCATAATATGAAATGCCCATCAGGAAATATTATGTGATTTGCAGATGTTACAAACTTGTCTACTTTTTAATGAAGTACGGAAAGTAGGCATGTTTAGTAACAACCTAAAAGGAAAATTTCCCAACCTTTCCACATATTTTAAGCATACGTTATAC
>JAGHSS010000275.1 GCA_018065745.1 Candidatus Neoflavobacterium equi
GAGTTTGACTAATGGTTTTCACTTTATGTAGTAAAAAACTTATATTTTAATACTATTGCTGTTTATACTAAAATAGATTTAAAGGGGTTTTTATAAGAAACACAACGTATGAAAACCAAGAAAAAGAAAATTTTGATTACAGGAGCAGGATCGGGGTTTGCTAAAGATGCTGCTTTTGAACTGGCTGCAGCAGGACATGAAGTCATTGCTGGTGTGGAGATTATGTCCCAAGTGAGTGTACTGGAACAAGAATTGAAGGCCAAAAAATTAAAAATGAAAGTTGTAAAACTAGACGTCTGTTGTCAAGAGGATAGGAACCGTGCATTTGAATATGATGTGGATGTCTTGCTCAACAACGCCGGTATCAGTGAAGGTGGGGCAGTTGTGGACATTCCAGAAGAAAATATGCGGAGACAGTTTGAAGTCAATGTCTTTGGAACGATACTGCTAACCCAGGGAATTGCCAAGAAATTTGTAGCTAAAAAACACGGAAGAATAATTGTAGTTTCTTCTATTGCTGGGCTTTATGTTGCGCCATTTACAGGAACATATGCTGCTTCAAAACACGCCTTAGAAGGATATGCTGAAGCTTTGTATAAAGAACTGCGCGAATTTAATGTTGAGGTGTGTACCATAAACCCCGGACCTTACTTAACGGGATTTAATGACCGCATGTTTGAAATGCCTCACTATTGGAATAAAGATGCAAAAGATAATGTATTTGATTATAGCGAAATTTCCTTTCCAGATGCCCAATATGACCCTAAAGAGATTGTCTCTTTGATGGTAGAAGTGTGTACTGAAGTTGATGTTAACTATAGAAATTTACTACCCAAAGCCTCAGAGAAAGACGTCAAAGAAGAACAAAAAGAAACCTGGGTAAGAAAAAGCACAACGGACCTTGGTAAACGTCATGAAAAAGTGCAACAGGCTTTTGATATGAAACCAGGAACAAAGAAATAGTCGCATTGCGTTAGGGATGGGAGTGGCATCCTTTTGCTGAGGTTTACCTCTGCAAAAGATATAACGGACAGCCCGACGCTTTTGAGCGCAGCGAAAACTGCGGAACGCCCACAAAAAAAATCGTCCAATAAAACTATTGGACGATTTTGCTCATATAAAAACACATTATGAAACAAAGGTTTATCCTTTATTCTTGATATTAACAGTCCAAAGATGCTTTTTTTAATTTATTATAACAGCGCCAACTTTGTGAAATCAACGGTTTAATTTGTGAATTGTGTGTTTTATTTTATAATGATTTTATACAAAAAAAACGCCCGTAGTAGACGTTTTTAAAGTTGTTTATCTGTAAAATTCAGTTTTGACTGATGGCTTGTAAAAATCATAAACATTGTCAAGTATCGGTGTGGTCAAATAGCACAAACCGACAAACAATAGTGATAATATGTAAAATCTAAAATCGCTCTTCAAATCAAATTTGATATATTTTGACATAATGCGCGCGATGATGTGAAATACAATAATTGTAATGATGTATAT
>JAGHSS010000113.1 GCA_018065745.1 Candidatus Neoflavobacterium equi
GATTAAAATTTCTAATCTTTAATCTTATCACAATAAGGCTATATGCCGTAGATGAAAATCTTTAGTCCTGCTTTGGTGGGACTTTTTTTTTACCCCAAAACGGCCTTAAAAAAAGCAGTATTCGCTGCAGCCAATTTTTGGTATTTGATTTCCCAAACTTTTGGGTATTTGGACTGCTCCATGTCTTTTAACAACTGCGTGATCTCGCGGTGTTCTACCTGTTTGAAAATACTGCTCATCTTATGCGTCAGCTTCTGTAGTGCTTCTGTGTCTTTTTGTGCGATGTGCTCCTGCAATAACCCCAAATTCTGTGTGTTGGTCTGTGCCAATTGCTCCATGAATTCGCGAATTGCTTGGACGTCGTTATTTAAAAAGGCGTTGATGCTGTCCAGGTTGTACTGGTCTGCCTTGAATTCAAAGTGCTTGTTGTTGGCCACAAATTGTTGTGGGTGCTCCAATATTTTACCGATGATCTCTTTCAAGGTGTTGATGCTAAACGGCTTGCTCAGCAAACCGTTAAAACCGGCCTGCTGGTAGTTGATGTTGGTCGCGTCGCTATTTCCTGTCAAGGCGATGACGGTGATGTGTGCCGTTGCTGGATTTCCTTTCACTGCGCGCACCAGGTCAAAACCGTCTTGAACGGGCATTTGGATGTCTGTCAAAATGAAATCAGGGTTGGAGGTGGGGATGCGCTGCAGCACTTCTTCCACACTTTGGCAGCTGATGGCTTTGACGCCAGCTTTGGTCAATACCTCGTGGATGAGGCTGAGGAGCTGCTGGTCATCATCAACCAAAAGTGCGGTTTTGTGGCTCAAGTCCACCGTTGTTGGCACTTCTGTGGTGCTGCGATTCCCGGCCAAATCTTCATACCCGATGCGGACGCTAAAGGTACTTCCCTTGCCGTACTCACTTTCCAAGGCGATGGATCCTCCCAATATTTCTGCGAGTTTTCTGGATATGGTCAATCCCAATCCCGTACCTCCAAAGCGTTTCTCAATGGTGTGGTCTGCCTGGGTAAACTCTTGGAAAATCAAATCTTGGTTTTCTTTTTTGATCCCAATCCCGGTGTCTGTCACGTGGAAGGCCAGGGTGTGGGCATCCAAGCGTTGGCTGCTGATGGTGATGCTGCCTGATTGGGTGAACTTGTATGCGTTCCCCACTAAGTTGGTGGTGATCTGTCTGATGCGGTACGGATCTGAAGCGATGACCTGATCCAAGCTTGGATCCAATTCAAAGCGGAGGTCTAAGTTTTTGTTGGGATAGATGGACTGTACGTTTTGTGCGGTCTCCTTTAATAAGGTGTTGAGCACAAACGGACTTTTCTCTAGCTTGATTTTTCCTGCCTCAATCTGTGTCAAGGAGGAAAGGTCATTGGCAAGGTTGCCCAAATATTCAGCACTCTTGACAATGTTCTGTATGTAATAGGCCTGTTTGTTGGACAGGTCTGTCTTGCCCAAAATCTCGCCATAACCACTAATTGAGGAAATGGGGGTTTTGAGGTCGTGGCTGACGGTGGATATCAATTGCTCTCTGCTCTTTAACAACGACTGTGCGGTCTTGTTGGCGCGTTCCAACTGCTTTTTATAGGTCTGTGATTTGGAGAAATCAGAGATGACCAAAATCAAAAAGAAGATGGAAAACCCAAAGGTCAACAGGGCAAAATAAGAGATCTTTTGGTTGGTGGATTTGAGTCGGTCTTGTTTGAGGAGCTGCTCTGCCACACTGCTTTGCTTGATGGTTTCCTCCACGGTGTGGATGATGGATGCTATCTTTTCTGAGATGACGTTTTCATTTTTCAACAGTTTTTTCTCCTCAGCCTCATACGCCTTGCGCTTCTCTTCATTGGATTTGAGCACTTTGAGCAATAGGTTTTTGGAAGTCACCAGGATGGAGTCCATCTTTTTTTGGGAGATGGTATTGGTGGTGTCATCGGGGATGTTTTGATTGAGGTAGCTGACGTAGTCGTGTAGCACTTTGCGTTGGTAATCCCCAAGGTCATTGGGCGTTTTGACAAAGTCTTCCACCTTGAGCTTGCGGTAGTGCTCTTCCAATTTTTGCATGTTGGTGATGGCGGTGGTGACGTCTTTTTCCAAACTCTGCTTGTTGCGTATGTTTTGGAGGGTGATGATGTTCTCTGTCTTTTGGCGCAACAAATCCTTGATGTTGTCCAAGAGGTAGACATCCTCATAATCTTGAAGTTGTGCTTTGATGCGGGAGATGTTGTCAATCAGGGTGTCTGTGGTTTTGACATAATCTGAAAAGTCTGTGGGATTCTCTGAATAGACCGTGCTTCTGGACACGCGCTCTACTTTTGAGATGTTGCTAATCAGGGTGCTCAAAAGGATGACCTTGTTGTTTTCAACGGTTTTGGTATGGTCCATTTTGTAGAAGAGGGCGTTTTCTGTATACAATACAAAACCCGCTGCCACAGCGATGGCCAGCAATATGATGTATCCCAAAATGAATTTGATGGGAATGTGACTCAGCTTATTTTTAAACATGGTGCAAAGTTACAAAGAGCTGAGGATATGGTTCTTAAAATAGGTAAAAAAAAACGAGGAATCCACCTTGTAAAAGGTCAATTCCTCGTTTTTGTAAGTGTGCTGCGTTAGGGGTTGTAGCGGCATCCTTTTGTATTTGGCTGAGCTTGCGAAAGCCCAATGCAAAAGATATAGCGAAAAACCCGACCCTCATTTCTGTAGCGCAAGCGGAAGAAATGTGGGAAACGCCCCAAATATATTATAATTTCAATTTCTTAGCGATTGCTGCAGGAATTGCTTTTTTGTTAACCATCAAAGCGGTTGTTTTGTATTTTACATACTCTTTTGTCATGTACATATACCCTTTGTAGTCATTTGTAGCACCCCAAGAGTTTTTGATGATGTAATATTCTTTTCCTGTTTGATCTTTAGCTAAACCAACAATATGCATCCCGTGGTCATCTTGTGTGGTGTAGTTGTCAAACGCTTCTTGACGCAATTGGTCTGTCACGTTTAACTCTTTTTTAGGTCCGTTGAACAACTGTGTTTTCTCATCAGCAGTCATGTCGTCAAAGTTTTTCTCAGCGACAAACGCCACTCCGTTTTTCCAGCTAAATGTCTTTTCACTAACGTCTCCAGCCCAAGCAACAGTGTATCCGTTTTTCAAAGCGTGGTCAATAGTTTCAGTCAATTCGTTGATTTTCACGTTGTACACTTGGTTGTAAGCCCAGTTGTCTGGCACTAACAAAGTGAACGGTTGGTACATTGGGTACTCCATGAAAGAAGAGATTTCCACATAATCAGCTGGGTTGATACCAACCTGCTCTTTAGCAAAACTTTCTGGTGTGTATTCTTTACCGTTGTATTTGAACGTTTTTGGGAACGCTCCCAAATAAGAATCCAAAACAGCAGCATAAGCTTTCTCCCAGTTTGGCGTTAATTTTCCGTTTGGATTTTTAACGATAGCAGCCAACATAGACTCCAAAACAGCGCTCATTTCTGAGAATTTGTTTTTGTCTGTTCCATAGTTCAACCCGGTGTAAACAGATTGTGGAACCGCTCCATATTTAGCATACATGTTCACCACGTCGTGGAATTGTCCACCTTCACCCAATGCTACTGCACCGTGCATTCTTACATACATACGTGCTTTTTCAAGGTATGCATTTCTTGCAGAGAAGATTTGAGATAATTCAACTGGTTTTTTACCTGCTTTGATCATTTCTGATTCCAAAAATGAATTTGCAGAATAACTCCAACAAGTACCTGATGAACCTTGGTTTTTGATAGAGGTATTTTCAATATTAATCACGTCCGTGAATTGGAACGATTCTTTACTTTTTTCACTAGCGTTAACTTTCAAAGAGTTAACCAAATTGTCTTGTGCAAAACCAGACAAAGAACACAATGTTAAAGCCGATGCTAAAACAAAAGGTCTGAAATTAAAGTTCATAGTAGGTAGTTTACTGTTATTATTAAGTGAGATGGTAAATTTATTAATCTAAATCTATTTGACAATAGGTAGAGGCAAAAAAAAACCCGAAAATTGCTTTTCGGGTTCATTTTTATAGGGTTTCTTTCAACCAACGGTAAAATTCACCTTGCCATACCTGCGCATTTTGCGGCTTGATGACCCAGTGATTTTCCTGTGGTAAGAAGACAAATCTACTTTTAATACCTTTTAATTGTGCCGCTTGGAAGGCTTCTTGACCTTGCCCGATTGGCACGCGGTAATCAATACCACCGTGGAAAATCAAGATTGGTGTATTCCATTTATCTACCAAATTTTTTGGGTTGAATTGTCTGTAAGTTTTAACAGCATCTCTGTTTCCTTTGTCCCAATATGATCCGCCGGCATCCCAGTTGGTAAAGAAAACTTCTTCTGTTGTTCCATACATACTCTCCAAGTTGAACACCCCACAATGTGCGATTAACGTCTTGAATCTGTTGTTGTGGATTCCAGCCAAATAGTACACAGAGTACCCACCATAGCTGGCACCAACAGCACCTAATCTCTCTTTGTCAACATAAGATTCTTTGGCTACATCATCAATGGCATCCAAATAATCTTGCATTACTTTTCCTCCCCAATCTTTTGAAATTGCTTCATTCCAAGCCACTCCAAATCCAGGCATTCCGCGTCTGTTTGGCGCAACTACAATATATCCTTGTGCGGCCATCAATTGGAAATTCCATCTGAAGGAGTAAGATTGTGTCAAGGCAGATTGCGGTCCTCCTTGGCAGTACAACAAGGTTGGGTATTTTTTATTTGGGTCAAAGTTTGGCGGGTACACCACCCAAGCAAATAGGTCTTTGCCGTCTTGGGTTTTGATCCAACGTTCTTTGACATCACCCATCGCAATTTTGCTGTATGCGTCGTCATTGACATGCGTCAATTGGGTGAATTTATTTTTCTTGATGTGGTATGCAAACACTTCTGGTGCGTGGTTCATGTCTGTGCGCGTCACCAAGATGTTGTCCTTTGTGAAACCAACGATTCCAGAAACGTCAAATGGCCCATTGCTCAATTGTTTTACTGTTGGAGCAATGCGTTTCAGACCTGGGAAATTCACTTCAAACAGCTGTTGCGTCCCTTTTACTGGCGCAGAGAAGTAAATTTTTGACCCGTCTTCAGCCCATTTGTAGCTGTCAACAGTACCGTCCCAAGCAGCAGTCAGGTTGTAATCCACGTTGTTAAAACGCACGATGATGTCGTTTTTATCTGCTTCATAACCGTCGTTTTTCATCTGCAACCACGTCAAATGTCCTTGAGGAGACAAGGCCGGTTGGGTGTCATACCCCAGGTTGTTTGGCGTCAGGTTGACCGTTTTTTTGGTTTCCAAGTTGTACTCATACAAATCTGTGTTTGTAGAGGTGGCGTATGCCGTTCCAAATTTCTTTTTAGAAACATAGATCACCGTTTTACCTTCAGGTCCCCAAATGTAATCCTCATCTCCACCAAAAGGTTTTTGTGGTGCGTGGTAAGGTTCATTTGGCATCAAGTCTGTTTCAGAACCGTCTGCATTTTTGATAAATACATGGTTGAACGTCCCGTCGCTGTAGGTATCCCAATGTCTGTAATCCAAGGCGTCGTATACTTTAACGTCAGATTTGGTCATGTTTGGATAGTAGTCAGCACCCAAAACTTGGTTTACTTTCACCTCTTTACTGAAAAGTATTTGGGCATTTTTGGCGTTTTTGTCTGCCACCAATCCGTCAATAGATTTCAAAACTTTTGGCGTTCCTCCCCCCACAGGGATGCTGTAATATGTTGTTTCTATTTTGTTTTCCCCCATGTTTGGAGTTCCCACGCCATAGACAAGGTTTTTGCCGTCAACGGTGATTCCCACAGGATTCACGCGTCCCAATTTCCAGAGCAATTCTGGAGTCATTACCTGTTGAGCTGATGCATTGATGCTGATCAACCCAAGGGCCAAGATGATTACTTTCTTCATTTTTGTCTGCTATAAAAGTGTGACGCTAAAATAATTATTTAAATATGATTGGGCAATGTGTACGAAAGTTTATCTAAAAAAAGTTTATACTTATATAAGTGTTAAATTCCATTTTTTTCAGGTCGTCAGGGCCAATGTTTATAATAAATGAAAAAAAAAGTCTAAATTCACGGACTCAAATTAAAATTACAAATGAAGAACAATAAATTATTTATTGGAATTATTGGTGCTTTGGTACTGGGTGTTGTCTTGGGTGGGGTCATCCACTACCAATTTCCAGAGGTAAAAGCAGATTTTGCAAAAAATATTAAATTGCTTGGAACCATATTCATCCGTTTGGTACAGATGATCATTGCTCCGTTGGTATTTTCAACTTTGGTGGTTGGGATTGCCAAGATGGGAGACATGAAAATGGTGGGCCGCGTGGGTGGAAAAGCCATGGCGTGGTTCATGACAGCTTCGTTAACGTCGTTGTTAATCGGGTTGATATTGGTCAACTGGTTGGCGCCAGGAGAGGGAACAGAAATTAAAATGGACGTTTCTCAAGCAGGGGATTTGTTAAATACCACAGGTGATTTCTCTTTGGAGCACTTTGTGAATCACATGATCCCAAAAAGTATTTTTGAAGCATTTGCAACCAATGAAATTCTTCAAATTGTAGTTTTCTCCATCTTTTTTGGAGTGGCTTTGGCTGCAACTGGAAAAGAAGGGGAGCCCATCATCAAAGTCTTGGACAAAATTGCCCACGTGGTTTTGAAAATGGTCGGTTACATCATGTGGACTGCGCCATTGGGGGTTTTGGGAGCTGTAGCGGCTGCTGTGGCCAACTATGGATTTGAAATTTTCACGCTTTACGCACATTATTTATTTGCCTTTGCCATTGGAATCCTGTGTTTGTGGGTCGTTCTTTTGGGCGTTGGATATCTGATTTTGGGAAAACGTTTGTTTGAATTGTTGAAGCGCATCAAGACACCGTTGTTGATTGCATTTACAACCACCAGTTCTGAAGCGGTGTTTCCAAAGTTGATTGAAGAGTTAAAAGCCTTTGGTTGTCAGGAAAAAATTGTGACCTTTACCTTGCCACTCGGGTATTCATTCAATTTGGATGGGAGCATGATGTACATGACTTTTGCCAGCATGTTCATTGCACAAGTATATGACATCCACATGCCAATAGAAAAACAACTAACTATGTTATTAGTTTTGATGTTGACCAGCAAGGGTGTTGCCGGAGTGCCGCGTGCCTCTTTGATTGTTGTTGTGGCAACCTGTGCGATGTTTGGTATTCCACCAGAGGGAATCGCCTTGATTTTACCCATTGACCATTTCTGTGATATGGCCCGCAGTATGACCAATGTTTTGGGGAACGCTTTGGCGACAACCGCAGTGGACAAATGGGAAAATGGTGCCACAGATCCTACTTTAGAAGCCTAAATTAATAACCAACTCAACCTAATAAAAACTATTGCGAATGTCTGAATTTCACTTAGCAGATTTAATTAATCCAGAATTTTACATCAACCTTGAAATTGGCGGTGTTCCCATTGGAATATACGTCGTTTTGTTTATCATATTTGCTGAAACGGGGCTTTTTGCCGGTTTCTTCCTTCCCGGGGACAGTTTGCTTTTCTTGTCTGGTATTTACAGTACAGAGTTGATGAGCACGGTGTTTGTCTTTGAATCTGGAAGCCAGAATTGGATTGATTTTTTAAACGTTACCTCTGTAGCAACACTGATTGCTTTGGCCGGTATTTTAGGAAATACTTTTGGATATTGGTTTGGAAAAAAATCGGGATCTTACTTGTACAACAAGAAAGACAGCTTTTGGTTTAAGAAAAAGTATTTGATTGAATCCAAGGTGTTCTATGAAAAACACGGAGGTCGCGCCATTGTGATTGCTCGTTTCCTTCCAATCATCAGAACTTTTGCTCCGATTGTTGCCGGGATTGTCCACATGGAACGCAAAAAATTCATGTTCTACAACATCTTGAGTTCGTTCTTATGGGCGTTCATCTTGATTTTCTCAGGACATTATTTGAATGAAGTATTCAAATCTCAGTTTGGAATTAACCTAAAAGATTATATAGAATACATCATCATAATTATCGTTGCTTTGACAACAATACCTTTGGCAATGAATTACTTCAAACGCAAGAAGGAAACCGCTGCAGAAGGAGAAGATAACACAAAATAAACGTTTTATTTTTTGGGCGTTGCATCAAATGGCGCTGCGCTTGTTTGCTGCCGGGTCTTCCGCTGTATCTTTCGTAATGGAAGCATCAGCAAGCTGAGCTTCCTTTCCAAAAGGATGCCGCTACAACCCCTAACGCAATTCCTTCAAAAAATAAATCAAGATACAGACAAGAGGTCTTTGCATTGCAAGGGCCTCTTTTTTTGTGGGGCGTTTTAAACCGCTCCGTTTTAAAAAATATTTATATTTGCTAAAATTAATTAACAACCATGAGTGCACCTAAAAACAAACCAAACCCGATGGATGCTGTTGCAGACAAGAAAAAAGTGAGTCCCAAGAAAAAGACGGGCGTCAAAAAGTCTTTTGGCAAATGGCTGTTTCACTTTTGTTTAAAAATCGGCTTGTGGTTTTTTGGGATCAGCATCTTTTTGGTCCTGTTCTTTAAATTTGTTCCGGTGCCTTTTACACCGCTGATGTTTGCTCGTGCAGCAGAATTCAAAAAGGAACAAAAAGAAGTGATTTGGAAACACGACTGGGTGCCCATGGATGAAATCTCTTCCAATATGCAGCGTGCTGTGATTGCAAGTGAGGACGGCTTGTTTTTGACCCACAATGGATTTGACTTTACCGCGATGCAAAAAGCGTTCAAGGGGAATGTCAACGGGAAAAAACTAAAAGGGGGAAGTACCATCTCCCAGCAAACAGCTAAAAATGTCTTTCTGTGGGAAGGTCGTTCCTACGTTAGAAAAGCATTTGAGGCATATTTTACCGTGTTGATTGAATTCATCTGGGGGAAGGAGCGCATCATGGAGGTGTATCTGAACTCTATTGAAATGGGGAACGGTATTTATGGGGTGGAAGCAGCAGCCCAATATTGGTATGGGAAATCAGCCACTAACCTGACCAAATATGAAGCCGCAGGAATCGCCGCTATTTTGCCGAGTCCGCGCAAGTATAAAGCCACCAATTCCTCCCGTTATGTCAACGGTAGAAAGGACCGCATTGTGCGCAATATGCGCCATGTACCGGTGCCAACCTATGAATAAGAACTAAGTTTTCAAGAAAACAAACTGCAGATTCATGAATCCGCAGTCCTGTTTACCCAAAATACAAAAGCGATTGATGTCCTTTGTTTCAGTGAAACGCCGTGCATCAATCGCTTTTTTTTTGGTGGTTCAACCTGCAGTCCCGCTTTGGAGACCGCCGGTCAACTCCAGATTATTTTTATTTCAACTTGGTCACGCCCATATTGTAAAAGGTAAATGCCAAGATGTCTGCATTTTCTTGAATGGTTTCTGCAGCAGATTTTCCAGCCCCGTGACCTGCGTTAACCGCAATGCGAATCAAGGTTGGGTTTTTACCTGTCTGCTTTTCCTGAAGGGCAGCAGCAAATTTGAAACTGTGTGCAGGAACCACACGGTCGTCGTGGTCTCCAGTAGTAACAAGGGTTGCAGGATACTGCACTCCAGCTTTGACATTGTGCACAGGAGAATATCCTTTCAAGTAGTTGAACATCTGTGCAGAGTCTTCACTAGTTCCATAGTCATAAGCCCATCCTGCTCCTGCGGTAAACGTGTGGTAACGCAACATGTCCAAAACGCCAACAGCCGGTAAAGCCACTTGGAACAAGTCTGGACGTTGGGTCATACATGCACCAACCAAAAGCCCTCCATTAGAACCTCCTTTAATAGCCAAGAATTTTGAGCTGGTATACTTTTCAGCAATCAGGTATTCTGCCGCTGCAATGAAGTCATCAAATACATTCTGTTTCTGCAACTGCGTTCCAGCAACATGCCATTTTTTTCCATATTCACCACCACCGCGCAAATTGGCTACAGCATATATACCGCCGTTTTCCATCCACAAGGCATTGGCAATACTGAAAGCTGGTGTCAAACTGATGTTGAAACCACCGTATGCATACAGCATGGTTGGGTTTTTTCCATCCAATTTAGTGCCTTTCTTATAAGAGATCACCATGGGAACCTTTGTCCCGTCTTTTGAGGTATAAAACACCTGTTTTGACTCGTATTGGTCTGTGTTAAAGTCCAACTTTGGCTGTTGGTAAACCTGAGATGCTCCAGTTTTTGGATCATAGCTGTAAATGCTTCCCGGAGTGATGTAATTGGTGAAAGAGTAATACAAGATTTTGTCTTCTTCTTCTCCGCCAACACCACTAACAGTACCCACGCCAGGCAATTTTACTTCGCGAATCAACTGACCTGCAAAATTGTATTGTTTAACCACACTCACGGCGTCCTTCATATAATGCGTGAACAAATAGCCCCCACCTGTACTTGGTGTCAATACCTGTTCTGTTTCGCGAATTAAAACCTTCCAGTTTTGCGGCTGAGGTTTTTTGGCGTCCACTGTAACGATCTTTGAATTTGGCGCGTCCAAATCAGTCTCAATAAACAACGTGCTTCCCTCTGTGTGAATGACACTGCTTGAGAAGTCAAAATCTTTGACGATGGTCACAAAGGGTGCGTCTGCTTTGTTTAAGTCTTTGATGTACAACTCATTTCCATAGGTCGCGTTGGCAGCAGAAACAATCAGGTAGTTGTTGTCTTTAGTTACAGATCCTGAAACATATCTGCGTTTCAAATCCCCACCAAAAACCAAGACATCCTCAGTTTGAGCCGTTCCCATTTTGTGGTAGTACAATTTGTGTTGATCTGTCTTTGCAGACAACTCACTTCCGGTTGGTTTGTCATAGCTGGAATAATAAAAACCATCGTTCTTATACCAAGAGATGCCGCTAAATTTAACGTCGTTCAAGGTTTGTCCCAACTGTTTTTTAGTAGCCACATCCAGCACAATAACCTTGTTCCAGTCGCTTCCTCCTTCAGAGATAGAGTAAGCCACCGTTTTGTAGTCTTCAGAAAAAGACAATCCCGTCATAGAAGTTGAACCGTCTTTTGAAAAGGTGTTGGGATCCAAGAAAACTTCCTCCAGCCCCTTGTTGTCTTTTCTGTATAATACGGACTGGTTTTGCAGTCCTGAATTTTTGTAGAAGTAGGTAAATTCCCCTTTGGTGAAAGGCGCGCCAATTTTCTCATAGTTCCACATTTTTTCCATGCGGTCCTTTAGTGTCTTTCTGTATGGAATTTGAGAAAGAAATCCGTTGGTTACTTTGTTTTGAGCAATCACCCATGATTCTGTTTCTTTAGATCTGTCGTCCTCCAACCAGCGGTAAGGATCTGGAACAGCCTGTCCAAAATAGGTATCTGTTTGTTGTATCTGTTTGGTTTCTGGATACTGCATTTTCTTTGTTGATTTTTGTTGAGCATTGACGGCTAGGCTGCAAATGACAGCCAAGGATGTTACATAATGTTTCATAGCCTTGTTGATTTTTTTTAATTAGCCTGACTAAGATAAGGATTATTTAAAAAAGAAAGACCGTCTTTGTGAGACGGTCTTCTGTTTTATCCGTGGTGGTGCTCTTCAGCATCTTCACCAATGTAAATTTCTACAAATATTTGGGCTTGATTTCCCGCCTTGTCCAAGGCAAAAATACCCAAGTGGTAATGTCCTTCTGTAAACGGCAGTGCATTGCTGCCCACCAACGGGATGTCTATGTGGTGGTGAAATTCGTGCAATCTTTGATTGGCAGGAATTTGAAAGGTTTCCTCATACTGAAAGAAATTTTCCTGAGACGTCTTTGCGTGTGAATGACCGTCTTCAGCGCTGTGAATTTCCACCTTGTAATTGGACAGTTCCACGTTGTCAGTGATCAATCCTTCCAAGTGAATTTCTGAACCGGGCTTAAAGCTTTCGTGATCTTCAGGCTCCAAAAGGGTGATAACAGGTTTTTCTGTATCTAGGTTGGCATCGCTTGAACAATTGGTTAATCCCAAAGCTAGGGATGCGATCAAAATCATTTTTGTCATTTTCATGTTACTTTTTTTTAAAGGTTATTAGCGTGTATTCTGGCGTGTACTAAAAAGGTATTTGAACGGTGAGCTGTATGTTTCTGCCCAACTCAGGCAGTTCAATCGCGCGGTAAAAACTGCTGTGATTGTAATATTTGGCATCTGTTATATTGCTGATCTGAAGGGTGGCATTCCATTGGAATGATCCCCATTGAAACTGTGCTTGCGCTCCGGCACCATAAGTTTGATATCCTGGAGTAATGGCTTCATTTTGCGCAATACGCTCCTGTTTGGCTACCCATTTTCCCTGCAAGTACACACTGCTTTTTGGTATAAAACGCGTTTGGTTGAATTGGTAATTCACTTTTGCAAATACATTGTTTGCCGGCGTGAAGGGCAAGGGATAATTGGTGGCAGCGTTGCCACTGCGTTGGCTGTTGTAAATGAATTCCAGAATGGCAGAAGCGCTCCAGTGCTCCCCAAAATTCTTTGCTGCAGCCAACTCAAATCCAGTCAACATCGCTTTAGATTGCGCATATTGATAGATCTGACCTCCGTGCGGCAAGATGGAAAATTGTCCGCTGGGTTTCAAATACAGGTAATTGTCAAAATAGTACAGATAGGGACTAAAATCTACCTTCCAACGGTGTTGGTCATAGGTGATCTTTGAATCAACTACCCATCCTTTTTCAGGGTTGAGGTTGGCGTCTCCTTGTTCGTGTCTAAAAGCCCCGTGGTGAATCCCGTTGGCGCCCAATTCAATGGCTGTGGGAATTCTAAAATTGGTTCCCATGTTTAGTGACCACTGCCAATGTGGCGCTACGTCCATTCCCAATCCCACAGAGGCGTTAAACGCATGAAAGTCTTTGTTAATGGCTGGGGTACGGTTGGCATAATAGTTGGCGATTGCCGTTGATTTCCCAAGACCGATCAGGTAGTCATATAAGGTCGTGTCAAAATAAGACGCTACTTTAATGTTGGATTGGTCTGCTCTAATTCCCCCCTCCAAATGCAGTTTGTCATTGACCTGATATTCGTGGATCAAAAAAGCAGCCGCACTTTTCTTGTCATAGTTGGGCAGTAAATAGCTGTATCCTTTACTTCTGTTGTATTGGTACTGGTATACTGCACCCACTTTGGTTTGATGTGCCTCATTCCAATGTTGGGTATAAGTGGCAGTTTGATCCAGTGTCTGCAGGACAAAGTCCAATTCCAAATCCGGGTTTTTTAACGGAGCAGTTTGGTTGCTGTAGTGGGTGTGAAAAGCACTCCACTCTTGTCTGTGGTTGTTTTGATACCCCAGGTTAAACGCCAGCTGACTGTTTTTGAAAAACAAGACATGCTCATTGATGACTTTCAGGTGGTTTACCTCCTGGAAGGGAAAATCAATATTGCGGTGGTTGCCGTCAGGCGCTACAGCGCTTACAGAAGGCACACCATGTGCTCCTGGAAAAAATCCAGCCTTGGTTTGGTTGTTTGATATGTTGAGTACCGTTTTGTAATGTTGTTGTTCAAAGCCCAATTGCAACGCCATGTTTTGGTCTCTCCCCGCCGTGTTTTTGACGTGGTGATCATAGATCGGGAGTAGGGTGTTGAGGTATTTTATTTGATTGGCAGGCACTTTGTAGTCCGCATAATCAATATAAGTGGCATTGAATTTATAGTAAAAAGAGTTGATGCGTTGTTTGAGGTGCACATTGGCTCCCACAGATTGGTTTACTGAAGCATATAAGGCTGTGAACCTACCGCTGATGACGGTGTCCTTTGGCGCCGCATTGTTGTCAATTTGGATGACCCCAGCCATGGCGTCAGAACCGTAAGCTATGGCTGCAGCACCTTTGATGATGTTCACCTTTTCAGTGTTGAACGCATCAATTTCCAGTCCGTGGTCTGCCCCCCATTGTTGTCCTTCTTGTTTGACTCCATTCTCAGAAACGGCCACGCGGTTCAAGCCCAACCCTCTGATGATGGGTTTGGATTGACCAGCTCCAATACTTGATGCATTCACTCCCGCCAGGTTCTCTAGTGATTTGGCAAATGATCCCGCATAGTTGTCGGTTATGTATTTCTGACTGACCTTTTCTTGGTTTTTGGTCTGAATGGGTTGGCTGTTGATGCCAATAACCAATTCATCCAATTCCTTGGAAGTTTGGTGGAGTGTAATTTGCAATTTTACAGACGGCTTGAGTTGAATCAAGGTGTCTTTGCTGTGGTATCCCGGATGACTTAGCGTCAGTCTGTTGGATTTTTGATTTTGAGTTTGCAGCACAAATTGTCCACGTGCGTCTGTTGCAGTTTCAGAACTACCCAAATGTACATGAGCACCTTGTAACGGGTGACCTTGTGAATTGGTAAGTGTACCTGAAACAGTAGTTTGCGCGTGAGAATTTAATGCCAGTATTAAGAATAATACAAGAGTAGGGAAACGCATAGTTTACTATTTATATAAATACAATGGGCCGATTACCTGAGTAACCAGCGAAAAAATATTATGTAAATAGGTGTTGAGGCGGACCTCTAAGTTTGAGATTTAAGACAATATTTGCCTGCCACTGTGCCGCGATAAGGGCGCTTTGACGTGGTTGAATATTGGATTGAAGTGTTTGTATCTCCAGCGGAGAAACATTGATATAGGCACTGAAAATGTAGTCACAAATGCTACAGTCGTCCCCATCATTGTGGTTGTCTTTGTGAATATCATCTGCGTCTGAAGCCGTTGTAGCGTCAGCGAGTTCCAGGTGATGTCCCTCATTAACGAAATTGTAAAAGTGCTGCATTTTGTGCACAGGCTGAACCAACACGGCAAAGAACAGTGTTGTTAAGAGCAGGCATTTTGTGAAGAAACTTTTACTTTTCATTGGTTCAAAGATAAAAAAAAGGATTGGCAAAGCCAATCCTTTTGTATAAAATGCTGTTATTCTGCAATTTTGTTCTTTTCGTATAGTTTTTTTGTCACCAGCAGGTAGTAACCGATTGCGGCAAAACACAGCGCGCCGCCACAGATAAAAATCGTACCCATATCAAACAGGCTGGCAATTTTTCCAGAGGCTACCATTCCCAAACCAATACCAAGGTCATAGAAACTGAAATAGGTTGAGTTCGCCGTTCCGCGTTTGTCTGGGGTTGCCATATTGACAAACAAGGTTTGAAAGGCAGGACTTAAAACTCCATATCCAATCCCGATAAAAAAGGAGGTAGCAAAAAACAGTACAGGGGAAGTGGCCATTCCAAACGCAATAAAGCTCAAGGCAAGTAACCCCAATGCGCCCAATACCAATTGATGAATATAACCGCGGTCAATTATTTTACCAGCAAAAAATCTGGAAGCCGTCATACCAATCGCCATCATCATAAAAAACATACCTGTATTTTCCACCTGTAATTGTTTTCCATACATGGCTGCAAAGGCAAACAAGGCTCCATAACACAGGGCGATTCCCAGTAAATTGATCCCAATGGGAATGGCTTTAACCAAGATAAAGCGGTCCAGAGTTATTGCCTGAGTCGCCACTGAAGGTCTAACCGGTGGCTTTACCGTAAGGATCAACAACAAAGCAATTAAACCAATCGTTATGGCTGCATAAAAATTGTATTCAAAGGGATAGTGTTCATAGATAAAAAGGCCCAACATGGGTCCAATAGACATGGCCAGGGTGGAGGTCAATCCAAAAAAACCAACGCCTTCACCTCTTTTTTTAGAAGGAATGACATCAATTGCCAAGGTGCTGGATGCCGTGGTTGTAATTCCCCAGGTAAAACCGTGAGAAATCCTGAACAATAAAAATAAGATTAAAATTTTGGCCTGCATATATCCATAAAAAATCAGGATAAAAAAGGCTAGGGAAATCAGCAATACGTTTTTTCTTGGAAAGCGGTCAACCAGGTATCCAGAAAAAGGTCTAACAGCTAAGGCTGCCGTAATGTAACTTGCCAAAATCAACCCAGTAGTGGTTGTGTCTGTCTTGAATTGCTCCACAATATAAAAGGGCATGGAGGTTCCAACCAGGTAAAATGAAAACCCAATTAGGAAGTTTGAAAGACAGATAATAAAAAAATCACGGGTCCAAAGTTTTGGTTCCAACATAAAGTCTATTCAGGGAATTAATTAAAAAAAAAGAAAGTTTCAATTACTATTGAAACTTTCTTGAGATATGTTTTATTATAAGAGTTGGTTTGCTACCAAATATTCAGCAATTTGAATGGTGTTTGTTGCAGCACCTTTGCGCAGGTTGTCAGCGACGATCCAAAGGTTAAGCGTGTTTGGTTGGCTGCCGTCTCTTCTGATGCGTCCCACAAAGACATCGTCTTTGCCTTGAGCATAGATTGGCATCGGATACGTTTTGGTATCCAAGTTGTCTTGAACGACAACTCCAGGAGTTTCGTGTAAAATTTTTCTAACCTCAGATTCTTGAAAATCATTCAAGAATTCCACATTCACCGCTTCTGAGTGTCCGCCAACCACAGGGATGCGAATCGCAGTTGCTGTAACCGCAATTGTCTTGTCGTCTAAAATTTTCTGAGTTTCTCTAACCAATTTCATCTCTTCTTTGGTGTAACCGTTTTCTTCAAAGACATCACATTGAGGAATGGCGTTTCTGTGAATTGGATAAGGGTATGCCATTTCACCAGAAATTCCTTCATACTCATTTTCCAATTGTTTGACCGCTTTCACTCCAGTTCCTGTAATGGATTGGTAGGTAGAAACTACAATGCGTTTGATGGTGTATTTTTTGTGCAATGGAGCCAACGCCATAACCATTTGGATGGTAGAACAATTTGGATTTGCAATAATTTTATCCTCTTTAGTCAATACATCAGCGTTGATTTCTGGTACCACCAATTTTTTGGTCAGGTCCATACGCCATGCAGATGAATTGTCAATAACCGTGATTCCAGCAGCAGCAAATTTTGGAGCCCACTCCAATGAAGTTTCACCACCTGCAGAAAACAAGGCTACATCTGGTTTCATTTCAACGGCTGTTTGAAGATTAACTACCTTATACTTGCTTCCCTTGTATTCAATTTCCTTCCCAACGGACTTCTCAGAAGCTACGGGAATTAATTCTGTTACAGGAAAATTTCTTTCTGCAAGTACTTGCAGCATAACTTCGCCAACCATTCCAGTGGCACCAACAACGGCTACTTTCATACGAATACTGTATTTATATATTATCTATCAAAAATATAAAAAAGAACGGAATGTTTGTGATATTTTAAATGCCTGCAATTGTTAAAAAAACACCGTTTTTTCAACGATTAATTGTGTTTGTTTTAAAGTGTGCTGTTTTTTAAACCAATGTTGTGGGAGCGCTTGCGCGAAGTGATTTTAAGTATTGAATTTAAAAGTATCCAGCAATTGCGAAATTTTCATTTTTTTGGATTGTAATGATTTTTTTAAATAAAGTAAAAAGCTATTTTAAATTGTAAATAACGTTGAAATATAATTTTAAAAATTATGTTAATAATATAATACCTTTGTTAAAATTTAAATCAAAAAAATATGAAAATCAAATTTACTGTAAAACGCCTGCCCAATGCGTTTTACCAATGTTTTCTGATGGCGCTGCTGTTTGGAAACCTCGACGCTAAAGCGCAAATTCCTGTCATAGGAGAAATAAGAATGTTTGCAGGCAATTTTGAGCCGCAAGGATGGTTATTTTGCGACGGTAGATCTTTATCCATTACTGAACATATTGCCTTATTTAGTATTATAGGAACCACTTTTGGTGGTGATGGAGTCACTACTTTTCAACTTCCAAATATGAGTGATCGCATACCAGTAGGTACTGGACAACGTATTGGAGGGCAAAACATTAATTTAGGTCAAACGTTTGGTGCTAAAACGACAACCCTTTCATCTTCTAATTTACCTTCACATTCACATCAGCTAAAATTTGAAGTGATGAATTCAGAGGCTACTTCTAAGGTTGCTTTGGCGAATATGAAACTTGGTATACAGGGATTTAAATCAGGGCGCACTTTCATCCCAATTAAAAGATTTACATCCGCTTCAAATCTAATACCATTAAAATCTGTATCAACGGGCAATGCAGGTACTGGGATGCCCATCTCATTGGAACAAAAATATGTGGTTGTTAATTACATTATTAGTTTGTACGGCAATTATCCATCTTTTAATTAAATCTACATGAAAAA
>JAGHSS010000136.1 GCA_018065745.1 Candidatus Neoflavobacterium equi
TCGCACTATGATGCACGATACTCAAATTTCAGAATTAAGAGAAGAATTAAATTCACCAAAAAATATAGTACTTATTCCACACAGAAATCCTGATGGAGATGCCATGGGATCCACTTTGGGATTGGCACAAGCACTACAAGCACTTGGACACCAAACAACTGTAATTTCTCCAAATGATTTTCCAGAATTTTTAGCCTGGATGCCCAACAGTGAAAAAACTGTTCTTTTTGAAGGAAATACAGAGGCAGCAACGGCGCTTTTAAACGCTGCTGACCTTATATTTACTTTAGATTTTAACGCCTTTCACAGAACGGGAGACCTTATGGGAGGTGTTCTTGCCACTTTAGACAAGACATTTGTCATGATTGACCACCATCAATTGCCAGATCCTTATGCAAAATACATGTATTCAGACACCAAAATGAGCTCCACCTGTGAAATGGTGTATCACTTTTTGGATGCATTGGGATATACACATTTGCTAGACATTAACGGCGCGACCTGTTTGTATACAGGAATTGTTACTGATACTGGTTCTTTCAGATTTCCAAACACCACAAGCGTTACACATCAGGTAGTCGCTGCTTTGGTGGATAAAGGCGTTCAAAATGACGTGGTTTACACCAGTCTTTTCAACAACAGCACCTACAGCAGATTGCAATTGTTGGGACAAGCCCTTTCTAATTTAAAATTACTCCCGCAATACAAAGCCTCATACATCACCCTTTCTCAAGAGGAATTAAACAAATTCCAATTCATCAAAGGAGATACAGAAGGCATTGTCAATTATGGATTGTCCATTAAAGGAATTGACCTTGCGGCCATTTTCATTGAAAATAAAGCAGAAGGTATTATTAAAATTTCCTTCAGATCCCAAGGTTCTTTTGACGTCAATCAATTTGCAAGAGACCATTTCAATGGCGGCGGACATATAAATGCTGCTGGTGGAAAATCTTTTGATACCTTGGCGGTAACAATAGAGAAATTTATTTCTATTTTAGCAACAGCTAACAACGCATAATTATGAAAATTAATAAAATTATTGCTTTTATCGCATTGGGTACACTTTTTGCACAATGTAATTCTCATGAAGCAAGAAAGCCCATATCACATACCTCAGGTACATTTATCAAAGAATCTATTGACCGCAATAAGAAATTAGTGGACAATGAAGAACAATTGATACAAGCCATAATCAAAAAAGACACCGCTTCAACATACCTGTCCTCTACTAAAGGATACTGGTATAAATATGACGCTAAAGTAACTGATTCCCTTCCGTTACCGGTCAGAGGTGATGTTGTTGTCTATGAGTATGAGATTTCTGATTTGGACGGTAAATCCATTTACACCAAAGAGGAATCTAAAGTACAACGCTATGTTGTGGACAAGGAAAATATCATGATGGGATTGAGATATGGATTGAAACAAATGAAAAAAGGAGAACAAGTAAGCTTTTACTTCCCTTCTCATATCGCATTTGGATATCACGGGGACAACGATGAAATTGGGACCAACCAACCCATTATATGCAAAGTTAAAGTCAATGAAATTATCAAAAACTAAAAATTAACCAACTAATAAATGAAGAAAATGACTGCACTATTATTGAGCCTCGTGGCTTTTTTTGGAGCATGTACAACCAAAACTGAAAAAGTAGAAAAACTTGGAGAAGGGTTGTATGCACAAATTGAAACAAACAAAGGAACTATTGTTGTTGCATTGGAATTTGAAAAAACGCCAATCACTGTTGCAAACTTTGTGAGTTTAGCTGAAGGTAAAAACAAATATGTCGACAAAAAATACACTGGAAAAAAATACTATGACGGAAGTCCATTCCACCGTGTGATCAATGATTTTATGATTCAAACGGGAGATCCAGAAGGTTTGCCTGATGGAAACCCAGGATACCGTTTCAAAGATGAGATTGTACCAGAATTAAAACACGACAAAGCAGGTATTCTTTCCATGGCAAATGCAGGACCTGGAACAAATGGTTCACAGTTCTTCATCACGCACAAACCAACAGAATGGTTAGACGGTAGACATACGGTATTTGGTCATGTAGTTCAAGGAATTGACATTGTGAACAGCATTGTTCAAGGAGATAAAATGAACAAGATTACCATTTTGAGAAACGGAGCTAAGGCTAAGAAATTCAAAGCTGAAAAAGTATTTGAAGAATACTATGAGAATTACGCCAAAGAGCAAAAGAAAATGGAAGAGGCTTCTCAAAAAGTAAGAGCAGACAAAGCGGCAGAATTTGCAAAAGCTAAGGCTGAAGGAACTAAAACACAAAGTGGCTTAATTTACAAAGTGGTTACTCAAGGTACAGGTGTAAAACCTGCTGCAGGTACCAATGTAAACATCCACTATGCAGGATATTTTGAAGATGGAAATTTATTTGACACCTCTGTTCCAGACGTTGCAAAAGCATACGGTAAATTAGATGAACAACGTTTAAAATACAACCAATACCAACCATTACCATTTAAATATGGAAACAAACAAGGGATGATTCCTGGTTTTATTGAAGGTATTGAGAACATGAACATGGGAGATAAAGTAATAGTTATCATTCCTCCTCATTTAGGATATGGAGCTGCAGGTGCAGGTGGGGTTATTCCACCAAATGCAACTTTAATATTTGAAATGGAAATGTTACCATAAAAAATCAAAACCCCCAACCAGCAGGTTGGGGGTTTTTTTATACTTAAATTTTAATAATCTTCTGATTCACAATTCCAGTACTTGTCTGAAATTGCACGGTGTAGATTCCAGCAGCAAAGGAGCTCAAATCAAAACTGTTTCCAAGCAGAGGCATTGTGGCTCTTTTACCACTTACATCCAACACTTCCACCTCTTGGTGCAAAACATTGGCCTTTTCCAATTTAAATAGTCCTGTGGACGGATTGGGATATACCGCCACGGCAGACGCTTTTACATCAGACGCTGAAAGTGTACTCAGCACGTTAAACACCAAATGATTCCCCTCAAAACCAATCGCTGTGATGTTCACTGGGGTATCAATCTGACACATTGTTGACTTGATAAAAGACGGACCCGTTTCACCAGCGCTATTGGACGCTATGATTACAGCAGCATCCTCACTCTTGTCATATCCAACTTCCATAATCAACTTTTTTCCCACGGGTACAACCGCATTTAAGGGAACATGGATCAAACGGTTCACATGACGAAAAAGCACCCTGACAGTATCTGTCGCAACCAATTCATACGATTGTGGAAATTCATTTGGAAATTGGGCGTCCGTAGTGTACAAATTCACGAATACAGGATATCCATTGGGTTCCACATTGGATACAAAAGTCACTCCAAACTCCACACCTGAGACGTGGTATGCTGTGGTAATTCCAAACGTAGACAAGTCAAAAGACCTGTAATAGGAATTGTCATTAGACTTCAAAACAGTTTCGTCATCCAGACAGGAGACCGTTTCTTGTTGAAATTCTTGACTAAGTGATTGGGAGATTCTTTGCGCTTGGGCAGACATAGCAAACATAGAAATTGCTATCAAAAGTAGATTTGTTTTCATGGCGTATATTTAAAAATTTATCAAAAATAGAAAATCTTTTGACAAACGCCCCGTGTTTTTTAGTAAAAAATTGGATTTCAACTATATAACAAAAAAAACACCACAATTTATGTGGTGTTTTATAATTTTATAAGAATCTTAGCCTTTGAATTTCCAAACAAAATTGTCTGAATTATCAATCGTTGCTCCCAATTCTGTACAAATGATTTCGTCGTATTCAGAAACAATCGTCAACCAATTTTTTTCGTTGAAATGGCGCGTCATCGTGTCAATTTCATCCACTTCCCATGCAGTCAATCCCTTTCCGTGGATTTTCTTTTTCACCTCGTCCACGTTCAAACCAAAAATAGGCAATCCAGCCACTTCCACTTTTGGAGATGTACAGATAATGTAACCCAATCTGAATTCCTCATCCTTGTAAAAAGTCAATCTACTCTTGTGTTCGTTGTATAAATATATTTTGTTCCCGTCTTCATCCTCAAAAGACTTGTTGGGTTTACCTGCAATTTTCTCGACGTCTTTTTGTTTCATACCAAAAATAAACGCTCCGATACCTTGTGATGGAAGTATTTTCATAAATAATTTCTTAAAATTTTCTCAATAAATTTATTTAATTTATTTTAGCCACGCAAAGGTACGATTAGTTTGTAATTCGCACCAAATATTAACAACAATACCAAACAAAAAATTTATGGAACAATCCAAAGTTGACAATTTCTTAATGATGAATTCAAAATATTTTGAAGCCTATCACTTTGAGTACATCAGAGAAAAATTAACAGCACTTGATGATTCTAAATCAGGATATTTATATTCAGTACCTTTTAAAGACCCTACAAACATGTTAATCATTTCATTATTAGCAGGAGGGTTTGGTGTGGACCGTTTTCTTTTAGGAGACACCACCATGGGAGTTTTAAAATTAATTACATTAGGTGGATGTGGAGTCTGGTCCATCATTGACTTGTTTTTAATCATGGGAAAAACAAAAGAATACAACTTTGAACAGTTAAACAATGTTTTATTAAGGTGATCAATCAAAAAAAATTCTATACAGCAGCACTATTCCTTACGGGTAGTGCTTATGTATGGATTATTATAAATTTACTTCAATACGGTTCTCAAAAAATTTCATTGAGCATTTGTGCGCTTAAAAACATCAGCGGCTATCCCTGTGTTACCTGCGGGAGTACCAGAGCGGTTTTACTCTTTTTCAAAGGTGATTTTACAGCTGCTTTTCTCATGAATCCCATCGGTTTTGCAGCCGCCCTATTTTTAGTAGTAGGTCCGTTTTGGATGGCCAAAGACTTGTGGACCAAAAACTTCACCCTCTATGCATGCTGCAGGAAATCCATTGCAAGCTTAAATAACAAATGGATATTAACCGCCGTCGTTATTTGTCTTTTAGCCCTGTGGTATTGGAACATACAAAAAGGATTATAAATGAAAATACACACATTATCAACACCGCCTTATGACACTGAATGTGAACGCGCAACCTTTAGCTACCTCATGTCCATCATGGCTGTATTTGCTGGATTACCCATTCCGATCATCAATTTATTAGCCACCCTTATATTTTATTTTGGCAATAAAAAGTCTACTACTTTTGTCAAATGGCATTGCACACAAGCATTGGTATCCCAAGCATTTCTCTTCTGTTTCAACAGCATCTCATTTTGGTGGACCATAGACGTCATCTTTGGAGATGCCACCATTACAGATCCCTACATCGCATATATTCTACTGATATTTATGTTGAATACAGCAGAAATCATCATCACCATGATCACCATGCATCACGTCAGAAAAGGAAAGCACGTCAAATGGTTTCTCTTTGGTGAAATCACAGATAAACTAATCCCCTTCAACAAATGAAAAGTATAGCAGTCAAACTCAGTCTTATGCTTTTGGGAATTACCACAGCATATGCCGCATTAGCGCAGATTCCATGGACGCGCATTTTGCACGTGGAATCCATTCAGAAAATCTCTGAAGAAAAGTTGGGCAATCTCTACTGGGATTTTATCTCTTCAACAAATACAGAAATACATGTTGAAGATGTAATCAAACCCATTGACAGCATTGCCAACAGGCTTTTGACAGCCAACAACATTTCGCCAAAATCCATCCGCATTCACGTGGTTGAGAATCCAGAAGTAAATGCTTTTGCCCTCCCCAACAGAATAATCATCATCAACAGCGGGTTGTTGGCAAATGCAGGCACAGCAGAAGAATTTGCAGGTGTTTTAGCGCATGAAATAGCACATATTGAAGAAAACCACGTCATGTCCAAATTGAGAAATGAGATAGGCATACAGTTACTGCTCAGCATCACCTCCAGCAATCGGGTGACAGATCAACTATTATCCTCATTAAAAGTGTTGACTTCTACTGCTTTTTCAAGAACCTTTGAAAGAGAAGCAGATCAAAAAGGCATATCCCTGATGAAGCGCGCAAAAATAGACATCAGACCACTCGCTCATTTCTTTGACAAATTACAAAAAGAGAACAACCCCTTAGACCCGTGGATTTCAACACACCCATTATCGGAACAGCGCAGTCAAAACATAAAAAACACCATTCAAGACCAAACACAGGTCGTTCCATTAGTACATCCATCCACCTGGACAAAATGCAGGTTAGCATTAGAATAATTCAGAAAACGCACCACTGTTTCCCCACGAATACCTATTTTTGTAGTACATAAAATAATATAAGATGGAAAGTTTAAAAAATCAAAAAGCCATCATTACCGGCGGAGGAAAAGGTTTGGGTAAAGCCACAGCTTTGGCCTTTGCAAAAGAAGGTATTGATGTTGCAATTACAGGAAGAAATGAAGCAGTTTTACAGGCAACCGTTGCAGAATTGCGCGCCTTGGGTGTACAAGCTACCTATGCTGTTTTTGACGTTGCAGATCACCAGGCTGTAAAAGCAGGTATTGACCAGATCATTAAAGAGTTCCAGACGATAGATATTTTGGTTAACAACGCAGGAATTGCACAATTTGGTTCCTTTTTAGAGATGGATCCAACCGTTTGGGCATCCATCATCAACACCAATTTGATGGGCGCATATTATGTTACCCACGCCGTTTTACCACACATCATTGCCAACGGCAAAGGGGATATTTTCAACGTTTCCTCCACTGCAGGTTTGAATGGAGGCGCAGGAACATCAGCCTATTCAGCATCAAAATTCGGCTTGATTGGCTTGTCAGAATCTGTGATGAGAGAAGTCAGAAAACACAACATTCGCGTGTGCACCCTGACCCCAAGCACGATAGCATCAGACATGTCCAAAGAATTAAATTTAACAGACGGAAATCCAGAAACGGTTTTACAGCCAGAAGATTTCGCAGATTTAATTGTCGGCACTTTGAGATTACCACGCAGAGCACTTTTAAAATCAGCCTCTATTTGGAGCACCAATCCATAAAAATAAACAAATCCTCAGCAATGGGGATTTTTTTTTGGCGTTCCCCCCTTCCCGGCTCCGCCAGGGAAGCCCGTCGCGTGTTACGCTAAATCTTTTCCTCGGCTAGCGCCTCCAAAAAGGATACCGCTTCACCCGCTAACGCAGGACTTAAGGGGATTCATTTTATATTCTTTTTTCAATTTTTTTCACTTAAATTACCTGTATCATTATTTGCTTAACGTGTATTTATG
>JAGHSS010000174.1 GCA_018065745.1 Candidatus Neoflavobacterium equi
CTTTAAAAGGGTAAAAATAGTAATTGACTTAATTCGAATTGAATCTTTTTATAATCTGAACCCATTACACGATGAATTACAGATTATTTATGCTAATATCAGAGTTTGAGATACCGGTTTAAAATAGATTTTTTTTGAGTTAATTTTTTTTAAACTTTTGATATGAATACAAGATATTTCGACTTAATAAACCAAACTTTTTATTTTCCACAGGAAGAATTTACATTAAATAACGACAACCTATTGTTTCACAACATCGATTTGATGAAATTGGTGGAGCAGTATGGTACTCCTTTAAAATTTACGTATTTACCACAAATTTCTAACAACATCAACCGTGCAAAAGGTTGGTTTAGAAAAGCCATGGAAAAACACAATTACAAAGGAAACTACAACTATTGTTATTGTACAAAAAGTTCTCATTTTGAATACGTAATGAATGAGGCGTTTAAAAATCAAATCCACGTGGAAACTTCCTCTGCATTTGATATTAATATTGTAGAAAATCTTTTAGAAAACAATAAGATCACCAACGATACCTTTGTTTTGTGTAACGGTTTCAAACGCGACCAATACATTGAGAACATTGCACGTTTGATCAACAACGGCCACCGCAACACCATTCCAATCATCGACAACTATGAAGAGTTGGATTTGTTGTGTGACAGCATCGACAATGATTTCAACATTGGAATCAGAATCGCTTCTGAGGAAGAGCCTAAATTTGAATTTTACACCTCTCGTTTGGGAGTTGGATATAAGAACATTGTTCCTTTTTACAGAAAGCAAGTTCAAAATAATGATAAGGTAACCTTGAAAATGTTACACTTCTTCATCAACACCGGTATTCGCGACACGGCATATTATTGGAATGAATTGTCCAAGTGTTTGAAAGTGTACACCAGTTTGAAGAAAGAGTGTCCAACATTGGATTCATTGAATATTGGTGGTGGTTTCCCAATCAAAAATTCCCTGACTTTTGATTACGACTATGCGTATATGGTAGATGAGATCATCAACCAAATCAAGATTGCATGTGATGAAGCTGAAGTTCCTGTACCAAATATTTTTACAGAATTTGGTTCGTTTACAGTAGGGGAAGCTTCAGGTGCGATTTACAAAGTTTTGTACCAAAAGCAACAAAATGACCGTGAGAAGTGGAACATGATTGATTCTTCTTTTATCACAACTTTACCAGATACTTGGGCAATAAATAAGCGTTTTATCATGTTAGCAGTTAACAGATGGAATGATTCTTATGAGCGTGTATTGCTAGGTGGATTGACATGTGACAGCGATGATTACTACAACTCAGAGCAAAACTTAAATGCCATTTACCTTCCAAAATACAACAAAGAAAAACCGTTGTACATTGGCTTCTTTAACACAGGAGCATACCAAGAGAGTATTGGTGGGCAAGGAGGTATTCACCACTGTTTGATGCCACAGCCAAAACACATTTTGATTGACCGTGATGAAAACGGAATTTTGGGAACAGAAGTGTTTTCAGAGCAACAAAATGCAGACGACGTACTTAAGATTTTAGGGTACACTAAGAAAGAAAAATAATACAAATAATATAACTAACTTAAATATTCAATAATGAGTAAAGGTCCAATTAGTCAGTTTATTGAGAGAAACTATTTACACTTTAATTCAGCTGCTTTAGTAGATGCTGCTAAAGGGTATGAGTTACACTTAAACGAAGGTGGAAAAATGATGGTTACTTTGGCAGGTGCGATGAGTACTGCTGAATTAGGTATCTCTCTTGCTGAAATGATTCGTCAAGGTAAAATAGATATCATCTCTTGTACAGGTGCAAACTTGGAAGAAGATGTAATGAACTTAGTAGCGCATTCACACTACAAAAGAGTTCCAAATTACCGTGATTTGACTCCTCAAGATGAGTGGGATTTGTTAGAGAATCACTACAACCGTGTAACAGATACTTGTATTCCAGAAGAAGAAGCTTTCAGACGTTTACAACAACACTTGGAAGATGTTTGGCATGCAGCAGAAGCAAAAGGAGAGCGTTACTTCCCACATGAGTTTTTATACCAAGTGGTTAACAGCGGTGTTTTAGAGCAATATTATGAAATCGACCCTAAAGACTCTTGGATTGTAGCAGCTGCAGAGCGCAACCTTCCAATTGTTTGTCCAGGATGGGAAGATTCAACAACTGGAAATATCTTCACATCAAATGTGATCAGAGGTAAATTGAACGTTCACACTGTAAAATCAGGTATCGAGTACATGATTTATTTAACAGAGTGGTACCGTGCAAATTCAGCAGGAAAAGGAGTAGGTTTCTTCCAAATTGGAGGAGGTATTGCAGGAGATTTCCCAATCTGTGTTGTACCGATGATGTACCAAGATTTAGAGTGGACTGACGTTCCTTTCTGGTCTTATTTCTGTCAAATTTCTGATTCAACAACCTCTTACGGGTCGTATTCAGGAGCAGTTCCAAACGAAAAAATTACTTGGGGAAAATTAGACATCAACACACCAAAATTCATTGTTGAGTCAGACGCGACCATCGTTGCGCCATTAATTTTCGCATATATTT
>JAGHSS010000045.1 GCA_018065745.1 Candidatus Neoflavobacterium equi
AAAAATAAAAAAAAAATATATTTTAAAAATTTTTTTAATTTTCATGTTGACGTTCACTTTAAGTGGATTTGCTTTTCCAAAATTGAAAAGCTTAAACAATGTGCAAGCTACAAATGATACCATCAGAAAATTAGCTGTGGATAGTTTGTTAGCAGATAATACCAATTACAAGCCGTACAAAAACAGTGCGCACGCCTCTTATTATCACGATAAGTTTAATGGTAGAAAAACAGCTAGTGGTAAGAAATTCAGCAATAATGAATTTACTGCTGCTCATAAAAATTTACCTTTTGGTACAAAGGTTCGTGTAACCAACCCTAAAAACAAAAAATCTGTAGTTGTAACTATAACTGATAGAGGTCCGTTTGTCAAAGGACGCGAGATTGATCTGTCTAAAAGAGCTTTCAAAGAAATAGCACAAGCAGGCCAAGGAGTCATGCATGTGGTAATAGAAAGATTAGACACACTAGATTAGATTTTTTGGGAACGCATTCAAAAAAAAGCCACTTCTTTATGAAGTGGCTTTTTTACTTAAATAGGAATTGTAATATCTTAAATCTCCTGTTACTTCTTTACCCAACCAAGTTGGAAGTGTTACCTTTTGATCCTCACTTTCCAATTCAATCTCTGCAAGTATCAGTCCTTTGTGTTGTCCTTCAAAAATGTCTATTTCAAAATTTTGTCCTTCAAAATTCACTTCATAACGTGTTTTTTCAATCAGACCTAATTCACATAACGGCATTAATTGTTCTGCTTCTTCCACGGTGATTTCTTTTTCCCATTCAAATCTGCTCAACCCATTTTCTGATGATTTGCCTTTGATGGTCAAAAAGCCTTTGCTGCCTTTAATGCGCACTCTTACTGTTCTTAAAGGGTCAGAATTTAGATATCCTTGAACAATTCTGGTGTTTTTATGTGCTAACTCAACAAATTTGGTGTTGTCAACTAAAAACTTACGTTCAATTTCCTGCATTTCCTTTTTCTTTTTTTTAATTTAGTAGCAAGTTAGTGAAATATTCTAACTTCTATCAATTAAGCGCATCAATAGGATATGAGATTAAGACACCAAATTACAAGAATTACCTCCCTTGAAAATTTATTTGAAAAGTATTTCAATGAAGATTCCCTACATGTTGGGGATGAGATGTATTTTCTTGTGGATTTAGTTCATTTGTTCAGACCTAATAATCCGGATGCATACCATATTGTTTCCATCCACAAATTGTTGGAATACTTAAAGTCAAATCCTTCCCATAAAGAGAAATTCATTCACTATTTAAAATTGGTTTTCACGCACAGAAAGTTTTCTGATTTTTTGGCTGATGCTGGTATTTTAAAAGATTCTGATTTCCTTTATGAGGTTAAAAAGAGACTCTTTGCTCAAATACTTCCGGAACAACCGGCGTCTCATACTTTAGAATACATTTTAAGTCAAGTGTTTTATAAAAAGTCAGATGCAAAATGGGTAAGTAAAATTCCAAAGGAAGAGTTTTATGAGCTTTTTGATCTCTTGGACCTGGGTTCTTTTTACAAGGATGTGAAAGAATTTTCATTGGTGTCTGAGGTAACTACTGCGTTAAGTGTGATTTCACAACGTGTTAGTGGTAGGGTTATGGAGCGTGATGTTTTAAAGATGGTGCCTGAATATGACCATTTTGAAAGTCCGTTTGTTGCTTTTGAAAAAGAATTATTGCGCATTATCCACAACATTAGAATGTACAAGCCTCACAGTTTTTCTTCTAATGAAGAGGCTTATGGGAAAATACACAACCTCTATATTGAATGTGAAAAGTTTGTAACCACTGCTTTTGACAACAGTTCAAAATATGGGATATCACTGAAAGTGAATCAAAATTTATTGAGGATCAAACAGCAGCTCAGAAGAATTAGAGATTTGTTTGACTTTTTAATTGTCAATAAGGAAGAGGATAAACGCGACAATGTGATCAAGTTGTTTTTGTTGTTGGTGCAGTTTAATTGCTACAAGAACAACGTGAGACAGTTGATTGCAGAAAGTACAGAGGTAATCTCTTATGAAATTACCAAACACACGGCAAAAACGGGAGAGACTTACATAACAGAATCTTCTTCAGAATACTGGAAAATGTTTAGAGCAGCTCTTGGTGGCGGGATGATTGTTGGATTCCTATGTGTTTTTAAGCTGCTGTTGTCAAAGATTGATACCAGTGGTTTTGGTCACGCATTTTACTATTCCATGAATTATTCTTTGGGATTCATCGCTATTTATCTGTGTCATTACACCTTGGCAACCAAACAACCTGCCATGACTGCTGCCACCTTGAGTAATTCTCTAAAAGAATCTCAAAAGCAAAACAAGTCCGTGTTGGTTAAGTACAGTAATTTCGCTTCTTTATTTGCGCGACTTTTCAGATCTCAATTCATTGCTTTTGTTGGGAATGTGGTCATTGCTTTCCCAGTTTCACTATTGGGGATCTGGCTGCTAGATCTGGCTTTTGATTACAATATTGCCGCAGCAAAAACTCAAAAGTTATTGGGTGATTTAGATCCCATCCATTCACCTGCTATTTTTCATGCCAGTATTGCTGGGGTGTTTTTGTTCCTTTCTGGAATCATTTCAGGTAATGTAGCCAATAAGAACAAACACGAACGTGTATATTATAGAATTCAAGAGAATCCGTTTTTAAAGCTGAGTATAGGTAAGGAACGTTCTGCAAAGATTGCCAACTGGTTGGAGAAAAATTGGCCTGGAGTAGTTTCTAATGGTTGGTTTGGAGTTTTCTTGGGAAGTACCGCTTCTATTGGGATCTTCTTGGGTCTGAACATAGATATTAGACATATTACCTTTGCGTCTGGAAACTTTGCCTTGGGATTGTATGGCAATGGTTTCACTTCTGGATTCTGGACTTACTTCTGGTGTATTATGGGAATTGGGTTGATTGGTTTTTTTAATTTTATAGTCAGTTTTTCACTTTCTTTAATTTTGGCTTTCAGATCAAGAAACATTCCGCTGTCAGAATTGAGATTGCTACACAAGGCCATTTCTAAACAATTTAGAAAGGCTCCTATGACATTTTTCCTTCCGCCAAATAACAAAACTAACATAAAAAAAGAGCTTTAGATTTTTCTAAAGCTCTTTTTTTATTGGCTACTTGTTAGAGGCGTTGTATTTCATCAGATTCGATAATGTTCTTATCATAGCCATTCAGACTTACTTGTATCATCTTCTTTGCTAGCAATGCGGTATCAACGGGTTTGTATTTTAAAATTAGATCTTTGAATACCAGATGCAACACGTTCATAAGTGCGGCACTTGCTCTTTCTGCAAAACGTTTTTCTGTTCTGGGACCCACCAATACTGAAGGTCTAAAAATATAGGTATTGGGTAGGTTTTGTTTCAGCACGTCCCGTTCCATTTCGCCTTTGATGCGATTGTAAAAGAAACGGCTGTCTTGGTTTGCTCCTATGGATGAAATGACAGCAAATGTGGGAATGTGGTTCTGTTTTGCCAAGGCAGAGAGTCTTGTTGGGATGCCGTAGTCTATGGCTTTGTAAGCGTCATCATTGGGTGTTTTTTTGCGTGTGGTACCAATGCAACAAAAAAGGAGGTCTCCTTTAATAGCCGTAGCATACTGTTCCAATGCGTCATAGTCCAAGATGATCTCTTGTACCTTAGATGCATGGTAATCAACTTTTCTCCTGTTGAAAACTTTGATTACCTCAATCTTTTCCTCGGTTTGCAATTGTGATATTAATTGTTTGCCTGTCAGTCCTGTACCTCCAAATACCAAAGCTGTTAATCCCATGTTTTTTTTCAACTAATATATGTAATTTTGTGTATGGAATTCAAAGAAGCGACCCGCAAAATCATACACGTTGATATGGATGCATTTTATGCGTCTGTGGAGCAGCTGGACAATCCAGAGTTGCGTGGGAAGCCTTTGGCTGTTGGGGGGGCTGAAAACCGCGGTGTGGTTTGCACAGCGAGTTATGAAGCCCGGAAGTTTGGGGTAAGATCTGCCATATCTGGCAGTTTGGCCAAAAAATTGTGTCCTGAGTTGATATTTGTTCCGTGTAGGTTTGATCGGTACCGGGAGCTTTCAAAAAAGATTCACAAGATTTTTTATGAGTATACTGATTTGGTAGAACCGTTGTCATTGGACGAGGCTTATTTGGATGTAACCCACAACAAAAAGGGGATTGACAGTGCGTCACGAATTGCGAGAGAAATCAGAACACGTATTTTTGAAGAGACTGGGTTAACGGCTTCTGCTGGAATATCTGTCAATAAATTTGTCGCTAAGGTGGCAAGTGACATCAACAAACCAAACGGTCAAAAAACCATAAATCCAGAGGAGGTTATTGGTTTTTTAGAAGCTTTGGACATCAAAAAGTTTTATGGTATTGGTGCCAAGACGGCAGAGCGTATGTACCAATTTGGAATTTACACGGGAGCCGATTTAAAAACAAAGACTTTGGAATTTTTGGAACAGCACTTTGGAAAGAGTGGGGGACATTATTATTATATTGTTCGCGGGGTTCATGAAAGTCCAGTTCAGGTAAATCGGACGGTTAAATCTGTGGGTGCTGAACGAACGTTTGACGTGAATTTGTCATCTGAAGTATTTTTGATGGAGCGTTTACAACACATTGCTCAGGAATTGAACAACCGTTTAAAGAAGCATAAATTGGCTGGTAAAACAGTGACGCTAAAGATCAAGTACTCTGACTTTTCTCAGACCACCCGTTCCAAGACATTGCCTTATTTCATCTCTGACAAAAGTTTGATTATGGAGGCTGCAGAAGATTTGTTGTATCAAGAAGAGCTGAAGGATTCTGTGCGTTTGGTTGGGTTAACTTTGTCAAATTTAAACAATGAAAAGAAAGAAGGTCCAACGTCCATACAATTGAAGTTTGACTTTAAATAAATAAAAAAGGATCACTTAATGATTTAAGTGATCCTTTTTTTTTATGTGATTTATGTAATTGGAAGTGCCTTGCGTTAGGGGTTGAAGCGGCATCCTTTTTTTAACTGGCTTTAGCCTTTAAAAAAAGATACAGCGGAAAACCCGGCCTGAAGGGCAACGCCCAAAATATTATTCTATTTCAGAGATGCGCAACGTGTTAACCATTCCTTTATTGGCTACCGGCATTGCAGCAAGGTTGACTAACATATCACCTTTGTTTACAAAACCTTTGATTTTTGAAATGTTGTTAATGTCGTCAATGGTGTCATCTGTGCTGGCGTGTTTGTCATAGTATAACGCGGACACACCCCAAAGTAAATTCAATTGCGTAACCATGTTTTTGTTAGAGGTAAACACCAAAATATGCGCGTTTGGTCTCCAGGCAGAAACTTGGAATGCAGTATAGCCACTATTGGTCAACGTGGTGATGGCTTTGGCGTCAATTTCATTGGCGATCAAGGCTGCATGATGACAAATATTTTTGGTGATATATCTGTTTGTTTTGATTTGAATTTGGTTCTGTGGCACCTGAATTAACGGGGAATCTTCCACACTTTTGATGATATTTGACATGGTTCTGATCACCTGTACTGGATAATTTCCAACAGAGGTTTCTCCAGATAACATCACGGCATCAGCTCCGTCCATTACAGAGTTTGCAACGTCGTTTACTTCAGCTCTTGTCGGTGTTAAAGAGGTGATCATCGTCTCCATCATTTGGGTAGCTATGATTACTGGGATACGCGCAGTTTTTGCACGGTAAACAAGTTTTTTCTGAATTAACGGTACTTCTTCTGCAGGGATTTCAACTCCAAGATCTCCACGAGCAACCATCAAACCGTCGCAAAAAGCAACAATCTTATCTATATTTTCTACAGCTTCTGGTTTTTCGATTTTGGCTATGATCGGAATTTTATGATCTCCGTGTTTTGCAATCAAATCTTGTAAATCTTCTAAATCTTTTGATGTTCTAACAAAAGATAAAGCAATCCAATCCACATTGTTTTCAATGGCAAAAATGGCGTCTTTAATGTCTTTTTCAGTAAGAGCAGGTAGTGAAACTTTTGTATTTGGAAGGTTAACTCCTTTTTTAGAGCGCAATGGTCCTCCTTGAATAACAACGGTTTTAACTTCTGTTTTTTTGTCTGTTTCCAACACTTGGAAAATCAATTTCCCGTCGTCCAACAAGATGCGTTCTCCTGCATTAACGTCGTTTGGAAACTGTTTGTAATTCATATAAACTTTCTCTGCAGTACCCAAAACGTCTTCTGCAGTAGTGAAGTTTACAATGTCACCTGGGTTGACAACAATGTCCTCCTTCATCACGCCAACGCGTAATTTAGGACCTTGAAGATCTGCCAAAATGGTGGTGTTATAATTAAATTCATCATTCAAAGAGCGAATGATGTCAATTTTTTCTTTTACATCTTTGTAATCTGCGTGTGAGAAATTGATTCTGAAAACGTTAACTCCCGCATCAATCATATCTTTTATCACTTCTCTAGTACTGCAAGCAGGCCCTAGGGTAGCAACAATTTTTGTTTTTTTTCTGTTTAACATTTTTAAAATATTAAGTTGTTTTTTGAACGTAAGGTATCTGATTCCACTTCATATACCGTAGAGATTTGTTTTATGTTGGCCAGTTTTCTAAAGATTGAATCCAAGCTCAACGTGCCTTCTGTCTCATCAATTTTGAGGAAGTAATCCACAGATTTTAGCTCTGGGATCAGATAGACATTTGTGGCTATATCTAAAGCACTATCAGCAAATAGTGAGGGTGAATTTTCAAGTGTTTCTGTCACGGAGGATTTGTTGGAGATCAGGCTCCAATAATACTCATTTTCCTGATCATCAAAGGTGAAAAGTGAAAAGTGAGACAGTCCTTTTGGCGTGTTTACATCAATGGTTCTTTGGGCTTTTTCAAGAGAAATGCCGCAGTATTTATTGACAAAATAAGCTAACCTGTAATCTTCTAAATTTGAGTGAATTGCAATTAAATCATAGTCGTCTGATGAAAAGTCTTCTAATGAAAGTTTGGTAATTGCCATGTCTTTAAATTTATAGTAAAGATAAGGATTTTAATGAATCTAATGGGTTTTTTATGAGGCTTAGGCCTGTGGTTTTTTTTCTATTTTGTCTTGAAGGGCAAAATAGGCACGTTTGGAGGCAATTTCCTCTGCTTTTTTCTTTGAAGTTGCGCGTCCTCTAGCTATTACTTGGTCGTCTATTTTTAGTTTTACACCAAAATATTTGATACTTTCAGTTCCGTTGTCTTCAAAAACTTCAAATTGAAAGCTGTGTTTTTCTTTTTGACACCACTCAATCAACAAGCTTTTGTAACTGATAACTTTACCTTCAAGTTTGCCAATATCCACATAAGGGATGATGACTTTATTGTATATGAATTCTTCACATTTTTCAAATCCAAGGTCCAAATAAATCGCACCGATGATGGCTTCAAAAAGGTTTCCATGGATGTTTTCTCCAAACTGTTGATTGGAGACTTTGCTTTGAACGTGTTTTATTAAATCTAGTGATTTACCAAGGTGATTCAAATGTTCTCTACTGACAATTTTGCTGCGCATTTTTGTCAAATAGCCTTCGTCACCATAGGGTACCATTTTAAAGAGGTATGCTGCAATAACAGAACCTAACATGGCATCACCAAGAAATTCCAAACGTTCATAATTGACTGCATTGCCAGCGTTGTCTGTAATGTTCATGGAACGGTGCGTGAATGCACGTCTGTAGTGTTCCAATTCTGTTGGAGTAATTTCTGTAATATTTTGTATGGTTTCAAAAAAAATCCCGTCTTCTGTTGAACGGGATTTTTTTGAAGAAAATATTTTCTTAAATATACTCATGTATATAAAATATTATTGTACTAATTTTTTTACAAGAACGCAGGCGTTGTGTCCACCAAATCCAAATGTATTACTCATTACTACATTCATTTCTCTCTTTTGAGCAGTGTTGAATGTAAAGTTCAATTTAGGATCAATATTTTCATCATCAGTAAAGTGATTGATGGTTGGAGGCACGATTCCGTGAACGATTGATAAAATACAAGAAATTGTTTCAACTGCTCCTGTAGCACCCAAAAGGTGACCAGTCATAGATTTAGTTGAATTTAAGTTCATTGTGTAAGCGTGTTCACCAAAAACATTTAAAATTGCTTTGCTTTCTGCAATATCCCCTAGAGGTGTAGAAGTACCGTGCATGTTCACACCGTCCACATCTTCTGGTTTTAAACCTGCATCTTTCAAACAATTAACCATTACTTTGGTTGCTCCCCATCCTTCTGGATGTGGTGCTGTGATGTGATGCGCGTCTGCAGACATTCCACCTCCACCAATTTCACAGTATATTTTAGCTCCACGAGCTACAGCGTGTTCATATTCTTCAAGGACTAAAGCTCCTGCTCCTTCACCTAAAACAAAACCTTCACGGTCTTTGTCCATTGGTCTTGAAGCTGTTTTTGGATCGTCATTTCTTGTTGATAGTGCATGCATCGCGTTGAATCCACCCATACCTGCAATTGTTACTGCTGCTTCAGAACCTCCAGTTACCATAACGTCTGCCTGACCTAATCTGATGTAGTTGAAGGCATCAATAATAGCGTTTGTTGAAGACGCACAAGCAGAAACAGTTGTGAAGTTTGGACCTCTCAAACCATAACGCATTGAAATGTGACCACCTGCAATATCAGCGATCATTTTCGGGATGAAAAACGGGTTGAATTTTGGTGTTCCATTTCCGCTGTTGAAGTTAGTTACTTCTTCTTGGAAAGTTTCTAAACCACCAATTCCTGATCCCCAGATTACTCCAGCTCTATCTTTATCTAAAGTTTCAAAATTGAAATTAGCGTCTTTAATGGCTTCATCACTTGCAACAACTGCGTATTGCGCGTATTTGTCCATTTTGCGCGCTTCTTTTCTTTCGATAAAATCTTCTACATTAAATCCTTTGACTTCACAAGCAAACTTGGTCTTGAAGTTTGATGCGTCAAAATGTGTAATAGGACCCGCACCACTAACTCCGGTAATTAATCCATTCCAGAATTCTTGTATGTTATTCCCGATTGGTGTTAAGGCACCTAATCCAGTTACAACCACTCTTTTTAAATTCATATGTATTGTATGTTTATATATAAACAAAAAAACCCATGTTAAACTTTGATAAGAAAGAAATAACCCCTGGGTGTCTTTTGAGTTGAGATTGCGAACAATCTGTTGATGATCTTTTTGAAAAAGATGTCAATTAAAAAATAATAATAATAACACCCATACAATCGAAATTGTATGGGTATTGTGTTATTATTTTTTAGCTTCTTCTATGTAAGAAATAGCTTGACCTACAGTAGCAATGTTTTCAGCTTGATCGCCTGGGATTTGAATATCAAATTCTTTTTCGAATTCCATGATAAGCTCAACAGTGTCTAATGAATCAGCTCCTAAGTCGTTAGTGAAACTTGCTTCAGCTACAACTTCGTTTTCGTCAACACCTAATTTGTCTACGATAATAGCTCTTACTCTTGATGCAATGTCTGACATAATCTTTTAATTTTAA
>JAGHSS010000321.1 GCA_018065745.1 Candidatus Neoflavobacterium equi
GTTTATATGTCTGGGTTAATTGGTAGAAAAATCGGCATGACTAGCTTATTCGATGAGAACGGGAAGAACATTCCTTGTACTGTAATCGAAGCGGGTCCATGTGTCGTTACCCAAGTCAGAACCAATGCGGTTGACGGGTATGAAGCGTTACAACTTGGTTTCGATGACAAAACAGAGAAACATGCTACAAAAGCTGAGTTAGGTCACTTTCAAAAAGCTGGTACTGTTGCGAAGAAAAAAGTCGTTGAATTCCAAGGTTTCGAAAAAGAGTATAATTTAGGTGATGTAGTTACTGTAGATTTGTTCAAAGAAGGAGAGTTTGTAGACGTTGCTGGAGTTTCAAAAGGTAAAGGTTTCCAAGGAGTTGTTAAACGTCACGGATTTGGTGGTGTTGGACAAGCTACACATGGTCAACACAACCGTTTGAGAGCGCCAGGGTCTATTGGTGCATCTTCTTATCCTTCACGTGTATTCAAAGGAATGCGCATGGCAGGAAGAATGGGTGGAGATAGAGTAACAGTACAGAACCTTAGAGTGTTAAAAGTAGTAGCAGACAAGAACTTAATTGTAATTAAGGGTGCTGTTCCTGGTCATAATAACTCTTATGTAATCATTCAGAAGTAATGGAAGTAAAAGTATTAGATATCAACGGAAAAGAAACGGGCAGAACAGTTCAACTTTCTGATTCAGTTTTCGCAATTGAGCCTAATAAGCATGCTATCTATCTTGACGTTAAACAATATTTAGCGAATCAAAGACAGGGAACTCACAAAGCTAAAGAGCGTAATGAGATCTCAGGTAGTACAAGAAAGATTAAAAAACAAAAGGGAACAGGTACAGCTCGTGCGGGAAGTATCAAAAACCCATTGTTTAGAGGTGGAGGTAGAGTATTTGGACCAAGACCAAGAAACTACTCTTTCAAATTGAACAAGGCGTTAAAAAGATTAGCTCGTAAATCAGCTTTCTCTTTAAAAGCACAAGAGTCAAACATTGTAGTTCTAGCGGACTTCCAATTTGAGGCTCCAAACACTAAAAATTTCATTAACGTATTGAAAGCTTTAGGGTTAGAGAACAAAAAATCGCTATTTGTATTGGGTGAGTCAAATAAAAACGTATATTTGTCATCGCGCAATTTAAAAGCGTCTAATGTAGTAACTTCTTCAGAATTAAGCACTTACGTGATTTTAAACACGAACAAATTGGTTCTTTTAGAAAGTTCTGTAGAGGGAATTGTAGAAAATTTAAGCAAATAGTAGGCTATGAGTATTATTATTAAACCTATCATTACTGAGAAAATCACCAAAGACGGAGAGGTTTTCAACCGTTTTGGTTTTATTGTAGCTAAGAAAGCGAACAAAATTCAAATCAAAAAAGCTGTAGAGGCTGTTTATGGAGTTGGAGTTGTTTCAGTTAATACAATGAATTACAGAGCTGATAGAACAGTTAAATACACGAAAAGTGGTTTAATTAGTGGAAAGACAAACGCTTACAAAAAAGCGATCGTTCAAGTACAAGAAGGAGAAACAATAGATTTTTATACTGATATCTAATAGAAAATGTCAGTTAGAGAATTAAAACCTATTACCCCAGGTCAGCGTTTTAGAGTTGTTAATAGCTTTGACACTATTACAACTGACAAGCCGGAGCGTTCATTAATCGCACCGAAAAAAAACTCTGGAGGTAGAAAAAGTCAAGGAAAAATGACCATGCGTTACATGGGTGGTGGTCATAAACAACGTTACCGTATTATCGATTTCAAAAGAACTAAAGAAGGAGTTCCTGCTGTAGTTAAAACAATCGAGTATGACCCGAACCGTTCAGCGTTCATCTCATTATTATATTATGCAGATGGAGCTAAAACGTATATCATTGCACAAAACGGATTACAAGTAGGACAAACAGTTGTATCTGGTCCAGATGCTTCACCAGAAATTGGAAACACTTTACCATTAAGTAAAATTCCTCTAGGTACTGTTATTTCTTGTATCGAATTACGTCCTGGACAAGGGGCAGTAATCGCTCGTTCTGCAGGAACTTTTGCTCAATTAATGGCACGTGATGGTAAATATGCTACTATCAAAATGCCATCAGGAGAGACAAGATTAATCTTATTAACATGTTCAGCAACAATCGGAGCTGTTTCTAACTCTGACCACCAATTGGTTGTATCTGGAAAAGCAGGTAGATCTAGATGGTTAGGTAGAAGACCAAGAACTAGACCAGTTGCTATGAACCCAGTTGATCACCCTATGGGAGGTGGTGAAGGACGCTCTTCAGGAGGTCACCCACGTTCAAGAAAAGGATTACCAGCTAAAGGTTATAGAACTCGTTCTAAAGTTAATCCGAGTAACAAGTATATCGTAGAACGTAGAAAGAAATAATAAGTAAGACATGGCACGTTCATTAAAAAAAGGACCATTTGTTCACTATAAATTAGAGAAAAAAGTTCAAGAAAACGTTGAAAAGGGTACTACAGGAGTTGTTAAGACTTGGTCTAGAGCTTCTATGATTACTCCAGACTTTGTTGGACAAACTATCGCAGTGCACAATGGTCGTCAATTTGTACCAGTTTACGTAACAGAAAACATGGTAGGTCATAAATTAGGAGAATTTTCACCAACAAGATCTTTTAGAGGTCACGCTGGTGCTAAAAATAAAGGTAAAAAATAATAAGAAGCTATGGGAGTTCGTAAAAGAGAAAGAGCCGAGCAGACTAAAGAAGCTAACAAGCAAATTGCATTTGCTAAGCTAAATAACTGCCCTACTTCGCCTAGAAAAATGCGTTTAGTAGCGGATTTAGTTAGAGGTGAAAAAGTGGAAAAAGCTCTTAATATATTAAGATTTAGTTCAAAAGAAGCTTCTCGTAAATTAGAGAAATTATTACTTTCGGCTATCGCAAACTGGCAAGCTAAAAATGCAGATTCTAACTTAGAAGAAGCAGGTTTAGTTATAAAAGAGATCAAAGTGGATGGAGGAGCAATGTTGAAAAGACTACGCCCAGCACCACAAGGTCGTGCACATAGAATCAGAAAACGTTCTAACCACGTAACAATCGTGTTAGGAGAGAATAATAACACTCAAAGCAATTAATAAGCAGTATGGGACAAAAAACTAATCCAATCGGAAATCGCCTTGGTATTATCAAGGGTTGGGATTCTAACTGGTACGGAGGAAATGATTACGGTGACAAATTAGCCGAAGATCACAAAATCAGAAAGTACATCCATGCTCGTTTATCAAAAGCTAGTGTATCAAAAGTAATCATTGAGAGAACTTTGAAACTTGTAACCGTTACTATCACAACGGCTCGTCCAGGTATCATTATTGGTAAAGGCGGTCAAGAGGTAGACAAGTTGAAAGAGGAATTGAAAAAAATTACTGACAAAGAGGTACAAATCAACATTTTTGAAATTAAACGTCCGGAGTTAGATGCATATTTAGTTGCAACTAGTATCGCTCGTCAAATTGAAAACCGTATTTCATACCGTCGTGCAATCAAAATGAGTATTGCAGCTGCAATGCGCATGAATGCTGAAGGTATTAAAGTACAAATTTCAGGACGTTTGAACGGAGCTGAAATGGCACGTTCAGAAAATTTCAAAGAAGGACGTATTCCTCTATCTACTTTCAGAGCTGATATTGATTACTCACTTGCTGAAGCTCACACTACTTATGGTAGAATGGGAATCAAAGTGTGGATCATGAAAGGTGAAGTTTATGGTAAGAGAGATCTTTCTCCGTTAGCTGGAATGGACAAAAAACAGTCTAAACCATCAGGATCTGCTGCTCCTAAAGGCAAACCAAACGCTCGTAAAAGAAAGTAATTAAAAACTAAAGAAAAATGTTACAGCCTAAAAGAACAAAATACCGTAAGGTACAGAAAGGTAAAATGAAAGGGGTGTCTCAAAGAGGACATGAACTTTCAAATGGAATGTTTGGTATTAAATCTTTAGATTATTCATTCATTACTTCAAGACAAATCGAAGCTGCACGTATCGCTGCAACTCGTTTCATGAAGAGAGAAGGGCAATTGTGGATTAAAATTTTCCCAGACAAACCAATCACTAAGAAGCCTCTTGAAGTACGTATGGGTAAAGGTAAGGGTGCAGTTGAGTATTGGGCTGCAGTTGTAAAACCTGGAAGAATTATGTTTGAAGTTGGTGGGGTTCCATTAGCTGTTGCAAAAGAGGCATTGCGTCTTGCTGCACAAAAACTTCCAGTAAAAACTAAGTTCATCGTTGCTAGAGATTTCGAAGCATAATAAACATTAATTATGAAACAATCAGAAATTAAAAATCTATCTGCAGCTGAGTTACAAGAGAAACTTAGTGAGTTGAAGAAGACATATACTGACCTAAAAGATGCTCATGCTATCTCCCCAATTGCGAATCCGTTGCAAATTAAAGCAGCTAGAAGAACAATTGCTAGATTTAACACTGAGATAAGCAAAAGAGAGTTACAATAATTGTATTCTGCTGAAAGATGGAAAAAAGAAATTTAAGAAAAGAAAGAGTTGGTGTTGTTACTAGTAACAAAATGGTTAAATCCATTATTGTTTCTGAAACAAAAAAAGTAAAGCACCCTTTATACGGTAAGTTCGTGTTAAAAACTAAGAAATATGTTGCACACGACGAATTAAACGACTGTAACATTGGAGACACAGTTAGAATTATGGAGACACGTCCATTATCTAAGTCTAAATGTTGGAGATTAGTTGAAATCATTGAAAGAGCGAAATAATTATGTTACAACAGGAATCTAGATTAAAAGTAGCAGATAACACAGGAGCAAAAGAAGTTTTGACTATCCGTGTTTTAGGAGGAACGAAACGTCGTTATGCCTCTGTTGGAGATAAAATTGTAGTTGCTATTAAAGATGCTGCTCCAAACAGTAATGTTAAAAAAGGAGCTGTTTCAACTGCAGTAGTTGTACGTACCAAAAAAGAAGTGAGAAGAGCCGATGGATCTTACATCAGATTCGATGATAACGCATGTGTGTTGTTGAATGCTGCTGGAGAGATGAGAGGAACTCGTGTTTTTGGTCCTGTTGCAAGAGAACTTCGTGAAAAACAATTCATGAAAATTGTATCATTAGCACCAGAAGTGCTTTAATTCGTAATTAAGATGATAAAGCTAAAAATTAAATCAGGAGATATCGTTAGAGTTATCGCTGGTGACCATAAAGGTTCAGAAGGAAAAGTTTTACGTGTATTACGTGATAAAAACAAAGCAATCGTTGAAGGTGTAAACATGGTTTCGAAACATACAAAACCAAGTGCTACAAACCCTCAAGGTGGAATTGTTAAAAAAGAAGCTGCAATCCATATCTCAAACATTCAATTAGTTGATACAAAAACTAACGAAACTACGAAAGTAGCTTACAAAATTGAAGGAGATAAGAAAGTAAGAGTTTCTAAAAAAACTAATCAAGTATTATAGTCATGACTTATATCCCAAGACTTAAACAAGAATATAGAGACAGAGTTATCTCTGCTCTTACTGAAGAATTCGGTTACAAAAATGTGATGCAAGTTCCAACACTTGAGAAAATTGTTGTAAGCCGTGGAGTTGGTGCTGCTGTATCAGATAAAAAATTAGTTGATTACGCTGTTGAAGAGTTAACTAAAATTACTGGACAAAAAGCAGTTGCTACAATTTCTAAGAAAGATGTTGCATCTTTCAAATTAAGAAAAGGAATGCCAATTGGTGCTAAAGTTACTTTACGTGGTGAAAAAATGTATGAGTTTTTAGATCGTCTAATCACTTCATCATTACCACGTGTAAGAGATTTCTCTGGAATTAAATCTAATGGATTTGATGGAAGAGGAAACTACAACTTAGGAGTTGTTGAGCAAATCATTTTCCCTGAAATTGATATCGATAAAGTAAACAAAATTGCTGGTTTTGACATTACCTTCGTTACTTCTGCTAGTACAGATAAAGAAGCTAAATCATTACTTACTGAATTAGGATTACCTTTTAAAAAGAATTAAGGATGGCTAAAGAATCAATGAAAGCCCGTGAGGCTAAAAGAGAAGCTTTGGTAGCTAAGTATGCTGCAAAACGTGAAGCTTTAAAACAAGCGGGTGATTATGACGCATTACAAAGATTACCTAAAAATGCATCTCCAGTACGTTTACACAATCGTTGTAAATTAACTGGTAGACCAAGAGGGTATATGCGTCAATTTGGTCTTTCACGTGTAACTTTCCGTGAAATGGCTAACCAAGGTTTGATCCCAGGAGTTAAAAAAGCAAGTTGGTAATAAATTTATAATTGGTTGAAGGTTCAAATTTTTTGAAAACCCCAACCGTAAATCATACATTATGTATACAGATCCTATCGCAGATTTCTTAACAAGAATTAGAAATGCAGTTCGTGCAAACCATAGAGTTGTTGAGATTCCAGCATCTAATTTCAAAAAAGAAATTACAAAGATTTTATTCGATCAAGGATATATTTTAAGCTACAAATTTGAAAATGATAC
>JAGHSS010000376.1 GCA_018065745.1 Candidatus Neoflavobacterium equi
ACTGATCCTGTTTTTGGCTTGAATCTTCGTGTACGTCCTGACTGGCACATTGCCCCATGTAAGGCATTTCCAAGCGGTCTGATCATCGACTTAAAAACGACGGATGATGCACGCCCAATGGCATTTTCACGGACCTGTGCAAATTTTGCTTATGACCTTTCAGCGTCTATGTACCGTGAAGGATTCCAAGCGGCCTATCAAACAGAAGATAAGCCCCCTTTCATCTTTCTGGTTGCTGAACGAAATACACCGTTCAACGTCAAGCAGTACAAAGCATCTGACCTGTTTTTAAGTGTCGGTGATGTTCGGTACGGCAAATCAAAAGAACAACTTGCTGAATCCCTCTTGATCAATGAATGGGACGGTTATTCGAAAGATTTAGAAGATATCTATCTTCCGCAATACATGACCAAACAAGCTTTAGATGTAGATTTTCACTAATTTTATTCATTTTTAACCAATTTTATTCAAATTTAAGGAATTTTATTTATGAACGCTCAAACTCAAAACATGCCTGCTCAAAGTCCTGCTAAAGCTTTCCAAGTGTATATGCAGAAATATAAGTCACAGTTGGAAATGGCTTTGCCGAAGCATTTAACTGTAGATCGCATGATGCGTCTATCGTTGACTGCTTTTAGTCAAAATCCAAAATTGCAGCAGTGTTCATCAAACTCTATTTTTTCAAGCATTATCATTGCTTCACAACTTGGTTTAGAACCGGGTGTAAACGGTCAAGGCTACTTGGTTCCTTATAACGGCACCTGTACTTTCATTCCTGGCTGGAAAGGTCTTGTTGATTTAGCACAACGTGGTGGTCGTTCATCGGTTTGGACTGGTGCAGTTTACGAAGGTGATGAATTTGATTACATGCTGGGTGATTCTCCTTACTGCCGCCATAAACCATGTGGTGAATTTGATAACGATAAATTGACTCATGTTTATGCAATTGGTCGTGTAAAAGATTCAGAAATGCCAATTATTGAAGTATGGCCAGTTAAAAAGGTACGTGCTCATTTCGTTAAAACAGTTGTTAAGGGTTTACAGCCTAACCACTATTCACATAAGCATTTCGAAGCATACGCTCGTAAAGTGGCTTTACTTCAAGTGTTGAAATACATGCCTCAATCAATTGAATTGTCTAATGCAATGGACGTTTCAAACGCTCAAGAGTCTGGTAAAGGTGTGACCATTGATGGCGATTTTGTGAGTGTTGAGCCTAACACTCAAGAACAAGCCAATGATCAAAATGTCCAAAACTTGACACAAAATGATGCTCATCAATCGCAAGAACAAGCACAGCAGCAAGTTCAAAATTTTGACCAAGAAGAAGCTGACTATGCCCCTACTTTTGCTCAAATTAAAAAAGGCATTCTGACTGCTAAAACCCAAGCCCATCTTGAAGTTATAGAAGAACAGGCTCTGGACCATGCGAACAGTGATGAGCGTAAACAGTTGATGACTTTAGTTAAAGCTCAAGGCCAAAAGTTTGAGGAATCATCTGCAAAAAAGCCTGAACCTCAACATGAGGAAGAGCCACCAGTCAGTGAAAAAAAATCTAAAGAGGTAAAGGCTCATTATTTAGATACCTTTAAGTGTGCATCATCTGTAGTAGGTGTTAAACGTGCCAATGAAAAAGCGCAATCTGATT
>JAGHSS010000178.1 GCA_018065745.1 Candidatus Neoflavobacterium equi
ACTTAGAGATGAAAAGGGATTTTCCTATTTTTGAGGATCATACGCTTAATACAACACAGATGAAAAAAATATTTCTCATGCTCTTGCTTATTTTAACAAGTCAATCATGGGCACAACTACAAGCCATTAAAGGAAAAACCTCTTACAATTTTTGGTTGCAATTACCTGAAAAAGAAGTCCTAAACAACAAACCAGCAGTGATCATTTTCTTGCACGGGAAAAGTTTGTCTGGAACAGATTTAAAAAAAGTAAAGCGCTATGGGGTACTGAGAGCTGTTGAAAAAGGGCGCAAAATCCCTGCAATCATTGTGGCTCCTCAACTTCCTTCTGGTCCTTGGAATCCAGAAAAAGTAGCCAAAATATTAGACTATGTACAGAAAAAGTATGATACAGATAAGAACAGAGTTTATGTAATGGGAATGAGTTTGGGTAGTTATGGAACCATGGACGTGGTGGGAACCATGCCTGACCGTATTGCTGGAGCTGTATCAATTTGCGGTGGTGGAACGGTAAAACTTGCATCTAACATTGCCAAAGTTCCTGTATGGGTTTTACACGGAAATGCAGATAGAGCAGTTCCAATGTCTGAATCTAAAAAGATTGTGGATGCGGTTAAAAAAGCAAATCCAAAAGCGCCAATTAAATTGACCATCATTAAAGGAGGAACGCATGGAAGTGTTGAGAATCTTTTTCACAAGGACGAAACTTATGCTTGGTTGTTTAAACAAAACAAAAACAATCCTGACTTAGAAGCTGAAAAGGTGTTTGGCCCTGAAACAGAATTGGCCGATGAATTTGTGGACATCACAGAAGAAGTTAATGCACCAAAAGTGGAGCTTAAAGAGGTTGAGAAAACACCTAATACAGAAGAAAAAGAAATCAATGCCGAGTTCAAATTTGTAGAGTAACGGCAAATCCAACGGAGGTTATTCCTGAGGTATCTTAAATATTTAAGTGAGTTTGACTGAGGTCAAACTCATTTTTTTTTTGAATTCAACATTGGGACCGATCCCTAACCTAAATTGAGATGAGAACGGTTGATACACACTCCCCCATTGACATCAAAAAAAAACCTCAAAAGCGGGAAGCTTTTGAGGGTAGATTATATTTTGCTACTTTAAAGTAGGGAATTCTTATTTTAATTTTTCAATCAATTGCTCTAAAGTAACTACTTCTTGAGTACCATTGTTCAAATCTTTAAACGTGAAGTTTTTGTTAGCCAATTCATCAGCTCCTACAATCACTACACTGTTAATACCTCTTTTTTCAGCGTGTTTAAACTGCTTGGCAATTTTATCAGCGTCAGGATACATTTCTACTTTTATTCCTTGTTTTCTCAAAGTCTGTAGTGTCTGCATTACAAATGCCGCTTCTTGGTGACCTGAATTAAAGAACAAGGCTTTTGAAGTAACAGTTACTGTTTCTGGGAATTTGTTAAGTTCTTCCAACACCAAATAGATGCGGTCCAAACCAAAAGAGATTCCAACACCACTCATATTTTTCAATCCAAAAATACCGGTAAGGTCATCATAACGACCACCACCACCAATGGATCCTAATTTTACTTCTTTTGGAGCAGCAACTTCAAAAATTGCTCCTGTATAATAATTCAATCCGCGGGCAAGAGTCACGTCTAAATCCAATACTGCAGCATCCAAACCTAAAGCGTTTACTTGTTCACAGATAAAAGTCAATTCCTCTACCCCTTTCATTCCTTCTTGAGAATCTGCCAATAGCGTTGCCAATTGTTTTAGCTTGTCTGTTGTTGTTCCCTCAAATTGGAATAACGGTTGTACTTTTTCAATGGCCTCTTCAGAGATTCCTTTGGTAAGCATTTCAGCTTTCACACCGTCTGCCCCAATTTTGTCTAATTTATCTAAGGCTACAGTAAAGTCTATCAATTTGTCTGATGCACCAATAACTTCAGCAATTCCAGAAAGGATTTTTCTGTTGTTGATTTTAATGGTAACCCCTTGTAAACCTAAATCTGTATAAACGGCGTCATATAACTGTACCAATTCCACTTCTTGCCAAAGTGATTTTGATCCTACAACGTCTGCATCACACTGATAGAATTCTCTGAAACGTCCTTTTTGAGGATTGTCTGCTCTCCATACCGGTTGAATTTGATAACGTTTGAATGGGAATTCAATTTCGTTTTGGTGTTGTACAACATAACGTGCAAAAGGAACTGTTAAGTCGTATCTCAACGCTTTTTCTGAAAGTGAATTTGAAAAGCGCGCCAAGTTGTTTTCTTCCAACGCTTTTAAATCAGCCTTCTTCACTTTGTCACCAGAGTTTAATACTTTAAAGATTAAGCGGTCTCCCTCTTCTCCATATTTACCCAACAATGTTTCAGAATTTTCAAACGATGGGGTTTCAATAGGTTGAAATCCATATTTTTCAAAATTTCTTTTAATGGTTTGGATAATGTAGTTTCTCTTTGCTACTTCTGCAGGTGAAAAATCTCTTGTACCTTTAGGTATTGCTGGTTTTGTTGCCATTTTATATAATTATTGTGTGTTGTGAAAACACGTATAATATTCAATTTATTTAAGGAGGATCACCTTGGTGATTCCACAAATGAGCCACCTGAAAAAGGATGGTTTGTTTGCGTTTACAAATATCTTACTTTTTGAATAAATTAATACAAGAAATAGCGTAAAACTTGTAACAAAAATATCTATTGAACTACTAATGGGGTATGATTGGACTATTTTATGAAAATACAAAAATTGCGTTGGGATCCATCAAAACGCAAATTCTTCGCACCATATTAACGGTATTAATTATTGCGATAGGAATTTTGGCGCTGGTTGCCATACTAACTGTAGTAAATGCGGTCAAGAGTTCTATGACTTCAAATTTCGCTGCTATGGGAGCCAATACTTTTTCTATTACCCAATATGACTTTACCAAACAGATGGAAGAAAAAGTCAAGGTCAATCCAATCATCAATTATCCTGAAGCTTTGGCTTTCAAGGAAAAATACAACTATCCATTTACCACTACTTCCATAGCGTTCACGGCGACCTCTGTGGCAGAAGTCAAATATGAAAACAAAAAGACAGATCCTGAAGTCACTGTGGTTGGTGCAGATGAAATGTATACCAACAACAAAGGGATGGCGGTTGTTGAGGGAAGAAATTTTAATTCCTTTGACATAGAGAACAATTCCAATGTGTGTATTATTGGATCTGACTTGTACAAAAAACTTTTTAAAGACATCAATGCACTGAATAAAACCATCAGTGTGCGTGGTGCAAAATTCAAAGTGGTTGGCGTTTTGAAAGAACGCGGATCAACTTTTGGTCAGAAGCAAGACATGAAACTTTTGATTCCACTTCACGTTGCACGTTCGCTGTTTAGCGCTCCTAATATCAACTATGATATTGACATCATGATTCCCAATCAAAATTTAATGGACCAAGCGATTGATCAAGCAAAGGTTCAGATGCGAATGATTCGCAAACTGGCGCCGTCTCAAGAAACCAATTTTGGTTTGGAACGCAGTGACAGCACTTTGAACACTTTGTTGAGTAATTTGAATACTTTGGAAGTTGGAGCTTGGGTGATTAGTTTCATCACCATCTTGGGATCTTCCATTGCGTTGATGAACATCATGCTGGTTTCTGTTACAGAGCGCACCAGAGAAATTGGGGTTAGAAAATCACTTGGGGCAAAGAAAAATACCATCGCTACTCAGTTTTTCACGGAGACGCTGGTGATCAGTTTCATTGGTGGATTTTTGGGAATCGTGTTTGGAATTTTAATCGGGTATTCTGTGGGGAAAGCCATGGAGTTTGAGTTTGCGACCCCTTGGATGGCGATTATCGCAGCGGTGATCACGACGTTTTTGGTCGCAATTGTTTCTGGTCTTTACCCGGCGGTGAAAGCGAGTAAGCTGGATCCTGTAGAGGCGCTTAGATATGAATAAAGAAAAAAATTGCGATGGTCGTTTTTTTGACTAACGAACAGTCAATTCAAGAAGAGGACCTGCGTTAGCGATTGAAGCGGCATCCTTTTAAAAAAGCGGAGGCAACGACGGTTTTTTAAAAGATATAGCGGAAAGCGCGGCGCGCCCCTTTGAGGCGCGCAACGTCCCTATTTTTCACCTATATATAAGGAGTGGTTTTCTATTTTTGGGCTTTGGTCATTCTGTCCTTGCCGTAGATATCCTTTCTGAGCTCCGTGTTTGAAAAGCCCTTTTCTGTCAACATTTGAACCATCTCCTGCCCTAAATACTGATTGATTTCATAATATAATAAACCGTCTTTCTTCAATGATTTTTGGGCTAAATCTGCAATGGTTGTATAAAATATCAGCGGATCATCATCTTCAACAAACAAGGCCAAATGGGGCTCATTGTCTAAAACATTGGATTGAATTTCTACTTTCTCCAAATTCCTCACATAGGGTGGATTGGAAACGATGACGTCAAATGTGGTGTCTAAGCTTTGCAAAGTCAAAACGTCGGCTTGTATGAAAGTGACATTTACCTCATTTGTTATAGCATTTTGTTTGGCTACTTCCAGCGCTTTTTCTGAAACATCCATGGCATAAACATTGGCATTTTTGATGTTCTTAGCCAAAGATATTGCTATACATCCGGAACCGGTTCCAATGTCAAGAATGTTGATGGCTTCTGTTTGACTGTGATCTTTTACAATCCAATCCACCAATTCTTCTGTCTCCGGTCTTGGGATCAAGGTGTTTGGGTTGACAAAAAACTGGAGGTCGTAAAAAAAGGCTTTGCTGAGAATATATTGGATCGGACGTTGATTCAATAACTGACTCAAGGCAAAATCCCAAAGCGGTTGCTTGTCATCATCCAAAATCAGGGAAGGATCCAGCGCGAGCTCATAGCGTTTCATCTGATGGTATTCTTCCAACAACATATAAAAAAACTGATCCACCTCCTGCGCATCATACAGGGGTTCCAACTGTTCTTTGAAATATGTTCTATATTTTCTTAGTAGCATGAATGTAAATTTTGACAAAAATAGGTATTAAACAGGCCTTTGCAAACGAGATGACCCAATAAATCCAAGAAAAAAATTAATTTTGTGCTGTGGAGATAAATGAACTATATATGCAACGCTGTATTGACCTTTCCAAAAAGGGTCTGAGAGCGGCCATGCCCAACCCGTGTGTTGGCGCTGTGATTGTACACAATAATAAAATCATCGGGGAAGGATTTACTGCTGCATTTGGCGGTCCTCACGCAGAGGTGAATGCCATTGCGTCTGTGAAAGATCCTTCGTTACTACCTGAAAGTACCATATATGTGAGCTTGGAGCCATGCAGTCATTTTGGCAAAACGCCTCCGTGTTGTGATTTGATTATCGAGAAAAAAATTCCGCGTGTCGTGATTGGCATGATGGATCCTTTTGCTGCCGTTTCTGGTGCGGGAATTTTAAAACTTATCCAAGCGGGAAGACAGGTAAAAGTGGGTGTTTTGGAGGATTCTTGCTATGAAAGCAACAAGCGATTTTTCACTTTCCACCAAAAAAACAGGCCTTTTATCTTGTTGAAATGGGCGCAAACGGCAGACCATTTTATGGCTCCGGCAAAGAAGGATGTGCAAGCCCCGGTTTGGATCAGCAACAGTTACAGCCTGCAGAGAGCACACCAAATGCGCGCTGAAAACATGGCCATTTTGGTGGGGACGCAAACGGTTGTGGATGACAATCCAAGCTTGACCACTAGAGATTGGCAGGGACAAAACCCGCTGCGCATTGTCCTGGATAGAACGGGAAGGCTGACGGGAAAACTCCATGTGTTGGATCAAAGCACGCCAACGCTGATCATCACTGAAAACGAAGAATTGGCAAGCGGTGAAAACCTTAACTATGCGTTGTTGAAATTTGACGATTCTTTTTTGACCAACCTCATGCAACTCTTGTATCAAAAAAATATACAATCTATAATTGTGGAGGGCGGCAAAAAAACGCTGGACCTTTTTATACAACAAAACCTTTGGGATGAAGCTTGGGTTTTCAATTCCAAAAACAAATTTGTGGAGGGAATTCCAAGTCCAACATTACCAACTTCACCATGTAAAGAAGAAGAATTGGGAGACAATGTGCTTCAGATTTACAAGAATACCAACCGATAAGAACATTACACTTTGATAAAGGATACATACAACACCATTGCAGAACCGTCTGAAGAAATGCTGTACAAAGAAAAAAACAGCAAGTTTTTTTCTTATGCCTTTCCGATCAGTTCTGAAGAAGAGGTGAAACCAATTTTAGAGGAGATCAAAAAAAAGCACCATACTGCCAGACATTGGTGTTATGCTTTCCAAACGGGAACGGACCAAAAAATATACTACAGAGCAAATGACGATGGGGAACCCAGCAACACTGCCGGCATGCCCATTTATGGACAGATCCAATCTTTTGACATCACCAATGTATTTGTGGTGGTGGTGCGTTATTTTGGAGGCGTTAAATTGGGTGTGGGCGGATTGATTGTCGCTTACAGAGAGAGTGCAAAAATGGCTTTGGAAAACAGCACAATTATTGAAGAAACGATTGATGTTCATTTTGCCATCAGGTTTGACTACAAAAATATGAACAAGGTGATGCGCGTGATCAAGGAGAAAAATCTAATTGTTGTTCACCAAATAATGGAATTGGATTGTTATATGGAAATAAAAATCAGAAAAAAGTTTGCTGAAGCAGCGCAATTGGCCTTGGAAAACTTATATGAAATAGAAGTCAAAACAATATAAAAACAGCGGCATTCCCTACCAAAGGATGCCGCTGTTGCTTTATCTATATGGATTCAAACAAAAGCTTGTCTTTAATGTATTTTTGGGGTGCCGTTGGGCGTCCCGTCTTCATGTCAACAAACACCAAAATGGAGTTTCCAGTTGTTAATAAATCACCTTTTTCATTGTGTATTTCATAATCAAATTCTATCTTCACAGAAGTCTGAGATTTAAAGATTGTAGTGACCGTGAGTAAGTCGTCATAACGGGCTGGTTTTTTGTAATTCATGGACAGAGAAACCACCGGCAACATGATGCCGTTTTCTTCCATCACTTTGTATGAAACCCCCAGATTTCTAAGCCATTCCACGCGTCCCATTTCAAAATACTGGGCATAATTGCCGTGATAAACAACGCCCATTTGGTCTGTTTCTGCATAGCGAACCCTAACTTGAAATTGATGTAAATTCATATATATTTAATGTTAAATTATTGTTAATATTATATTTGAAAGCATAGTGTTTTTTTTCCTAAAAATCAATATGCTTCAGATTTTTTTTTAACGATTATTATGTACATATTTGTATACCCAAAAGACTCTTATTCAGTAAATACTTAATCCTTTATTACACAACCTATTCAATAAAAAAACGCCTGAATTTATGAACAAAACCGCTCAATCAGTATGGGAAAATTGTCTTTCTTTCATCAAAGACAATATTCAAGACCAAGCTTACAAAACTTGGTTTGAACCAATTAAGGCTGTAGATCTTACTGAAAAGGCACTTTACATTCAGGTTCCAAGTAAATTCTTTTATGAATGGCTGGAAGAGCATTATGTAAAATTATTAAAAAGTGCACTTACAAAAGAATTGGGTGCGAGCGCAAAGTTACTTTATAAAATCAAAATGGAGAACCCAAGTGGTGACAAACTTCCATTCACTGAGCAAATACCAAGTAACAGCAGAGCAGCAGTTCAAACACAAGAGATTGATGTTCCCATTCAAAATAAGAATCCTGAATTAAAAAATCCTTTTGTAATTCCTGGAATTCGCAACGTACAAATTGACTCCCAATTAAATTCAAATTATAATTTTGACAACTTTTTGGAAGGTGATTCAAACAGACTTGCTCGTTCTGCGGGCATGGCTGTAGCTAACAAACCCGGAGAAACATCATTCAACCCTTTCCTTGTTTATGGAGGAGTTGGATTGGGTAAAACCCACCTTGCTCACGCCATGGGTGTTGAGATCAAAGAAAAATTCCCGGAGAAAACAGTCCTGTATATTTCTGCAGAAGTGTTTACCCAACAGTATATTGATTCTGTAAGAAAAAACAACAGAAATGACTTTATTCATTTCTACCAATTGATTGATGTATTGATTATTGATGACGTTCAACTTTTTTCAGGAAAAGCAGGAACTCAGGATGTATTCTTCCACATCTTTAATTACCTACACCAAAATAGAAAACAGGTAATCTTGACTTCAGACAAGGCGCCGGTTGACATGCAAGATATTGAACAACGCTTATTGTCCCGTTTGAAATGGGGACTTTCTGCAGAAATTCAACATCCTGACTTTGAAACACGTGTGGCCATCATCAAAAACATCTTGTATAGAGATGGTGTTGAAATTCCTGAAGACATTGTGGAGTTTGTGGCTAAACACGTCAAATCAAACATCAGAGAATTGGAAGGGGCTATTATTTCATTGATCGCTCAATCCTCATTCAACCACAGAGAAGTAACCATCGAATTGGCGAAAAGCGTTGTTGAGAAATTTGTCAAAAATGTCAAAAAAGAAATTTCTATCGATTACATCCAAAAGATTGTATCAGATTATTTCCAAATGGACATTGACATCATACAGTCAAAATCAAGAAAAAGAGACGTGGTTCAAGCAAGACATCTTGCCATGTTCTTTGCCAAGAAACACACCAAAGCCTCTTTGGCAAATATTGGTTCACAGATTGGAGACCGTGATCACGCTACCGTTTTACACGCGTGTAAGGCCGTTGAGAACTTGATCACAACAGACAAGAATTTCAAGAAATATGTGGATGACATCCAGAAAAAACTTGCCGTTTAATGGCAATTAAAGTTTTGATGGTATGCTTGGGGAACATTTGTCGTTCGCCATTGGCACATGGTATTTTAGAACACTTGGATCAAAACCATATTTTTGAAGTTGACTCTGCAGGGACCTCTGGTTTTCACCAAGGAAGTACAGCAGACCAAAGAAGTTGCGCCGTTGCAAAAAAACACGGCATTGACTTGAGCAAACAACGTTCAAGAAAATTAACCGCTGCAGATTTAGATACATTTGATTTGATCTATGTCATGGACAAGGAGAATTTAAAAAACACCTTGGCCCTAGCAACCACCGCAGCACAAAGAAAAAAAGTAAAACTCATTTTAAATGAGATGGCCCCAAACCAAGATTTGGAAGTTCCAGACCCGTATTATGGTGGGACAGATGGATTTGAAAACGTCTATGCTATGCTTGAAAAAGCATGTACACATATTATAAAAAAATATCAGGAGGACGCACTTTAGCATCCTCCTTTTTTTTTGGATCTAGCGCACCAAACTACATCCTATTTTGTAACTTTGTTACCCTATAAATTTGTTCTTTCAAGAACAGTTAATACACTTAAAATGCAATACAACCCACTGAACGGTAAATTATACCTTATCCCAGTAATGTTAGGTGATAATGAACCCAAAGACGTTTTACCTGAACAAGTGGCCAGAACCATCTCTTTTATTGACCACTATGTGGTTGAAAACAGCAAGGTTGCCAGAAAATTCATCAAAGCGATATATCCTGAAAAACAACAGAGCACATTGACCTTGTTTGAGTTGAACAAACACACAGACAACAAAGAAATCAACAGTTTCTTACAGCCCCTATTGGAAGGTAAAAACTTGGGGTTAATGAGTGATGCTGGTTGTCCTGGCATTGCTGATCCAGGTGCTGCAATTGTGAAGTTAGCTCATGAAAAGGGAATTCAAGTAGTTCCATTGGTGGGACCGTCTTCTATTTTGTTAGCCATGATGGCTTCTGGTATGAACGGACAAAGCTTTACATTTAACGGCTATTTACCGATTGATAAATCTGAGAAGAAACAAGAGTTAAAACGTCTTGAAAAATTGTCTTTTGAAAGAGATCAATCCCAGATATTTATTGAAACTCCATATAGAAATAACAATATATTGGAAGACATCATCCAATCACTACATCCTCAAACCAGTGTTTGTGTTGCCTGTGACATTACATTACCCACAGAATACATCAAAACACTTCCTGCAAGCTTGTGGAAAAAGGAACAGGTGGACTTACACAAAAGACCGTGTATATTTGTCATTCACAAAACAAAATAAAAAAGGTCCGGGAAAATCCCGGACCTTTTTGTTTTATCCCATTTTGACCATGGCGTCTTTTTTAGCAACAATATTTGAGGTGTCATATCCTGCAAATTTGCTGATGTATGTTTTGACAGAAGTACCATAGCCATCTGTGAAGGCATTTTTACCGTTGGAATGTAAAAACTTCTTAACAGAGCCTGCACCACCCAAATGGGCCGCAGCTAGTATTCCTGATTCTGTAATTTTAATACCGTTAATTACTTTCCCTTCAAAACGGGAAATTTCTTTCTTAAGTTCCCATTTGTTACGTGCTAAAAGTGCTTTAAAAGCCTTCTCTTGCATCACGGGATTCTTTAAAAATTCAGAAGTGTTTTTTACTCCAAGAGTCTGAAGTGTTGATTTACCAAATTGGTATTTCCCCATATAACCATAGGTATTCACCAAATGATACAATCCCAAGGACTCTTTTACAGCTACAGCTTCCTTGAAAGCGATGTAGGTTTTACCTGTATAAGGTAGGTTGTAGAATGTTTTTTCTGTTTCTCCTTCTGTGGGTACTTGGTAGGTGATTACTTCATCTTTACCAATGTGGAAACCGTCTAATTTCTCTATTTCGGCATCTTTAAATCCGGTTGAAAATAGGGTTACTAATCCAGCTAGTCCCAAAAAATAGGTTGATTTTTTTATCATAAATTTTGATTTCTCAAGGCCTGTCACACACTTGAAATTACCGAGGGCAAAGATACACAAAAAATATAAAGTCTGAAAATCAAAGAGTTAATGAATCACAATTAACAAACCCATGCTCCTAACTCCTTAAAAACCCTAAAGTTAGGAAGGTAAAAAAAGTGAAAATATTTTTTTTACCAGCCTCCAAAATCCTTTTTTTTAAGACAAATTTTTAATTTAAAAATAGGCAAAACGTCAGATTTTAGCTTTGGTTGTCCCAAGGATAATCTTGTGTAAACCGAATCAAAAATTACATTTTAGCGCAAAAAAAAAGCAACTTTTAAGTTGCTCTCTTTTATATGATCACCAAATTATTTGACAGTGTCTCTGGTGTAATTTTGTTTTTCAATCCATTCCACATATTTTTTTCTGTTTAATCCGTGGTCTTTCAAATTGGAAGCAAATTCGTGATATCCAAATTTTTCAACGCTCGCACAGAAATATATATAGTCGTGTTTTTCATAGTTTAGAACGGCATCAATTGCTGTGATGTCTGGCATTGCAATTGGCCCTGGTGGCAATCCAATATTCATATACGTATTGTATGGTGAATTAACTTTTAAATCTCCATAAAGCACACGTTTGATTACTTGATCAAAATCTCCAGATTCTTTTTTAACAGCATAGATTACCGTTGGATCCGCTTGAAGTGGCATTCCCATTTTCAATCTGTTCATATAAGCCCCAGCTACTCTTGGACGCTCATCTGTTTTCACTGTTTCCTTATGTACAATACTTGCCAAGATGGAAACTTCAATTGGCGTCAGGTTTATTTCTTTAGCTTTTGCCAAACGCTCTTCATTCCAGAATTTTCTGTACTCTTTTGACAGACGATCTCTGAATTTAGTTTCAGAAACATTCCAATAAAACTCATACGTATTTGGAATAAACATCGCCAAGATATTTTCTTCATTGAAGCCATTTTCTCTTAAAAACACCGTGTCTTTAAAAGCAGCTAAAAACTCTTCTTTTGTTGGCTCCAACTGTTGGTCAATGCGCTCTGCAAATTTCTCCAACGTCTCTTGGTTGTTGAAAGAAAGTTTTACAGGCAAATTTTGCTTTAAAGCACTCAAAATGGCAAAGTTGTTCATCCCATTTTTGATTTGAAATTTCCCATAAAAAACTTCGCGATCGTATCCTCTACTTTCAGCAGAAAAAACAAAATCATCCATGCGGTCCACATACGGTTTCAGGATTTCTTTTACATCAGAGAATTCTGAGCCACTTGGTATGAACACATACACAGAAGCATCACTAAAATTTGTATTGGGTTTAAACACCTTTTGGTATACCCTAAATCCTAAAACAAAGCCTACAATTAAGGCCAATACAGCAATAATGCTGATGATTTTTTTAACGTTCATTTTCGCGATTAATTAATTGAAAAAGTGCTTCGTCAGCATAATGGGTGTCTTTTTTGTTCCACTGTTTTTTTATGCCAATCATTTCAAAGCCAAATTTAGAAAAAAGCTGGATACTTACTTTATTTTCTGTTTCAATATTTGCATATATTTGATTTAAATTTAAAGTTTTAAAGGCATAAGACAGCAATAACTCCAATGCTTCACTCCCAATCCCTTGCAAACGCTGAGAATTATTTGAAATAACAATCCCCACTCCTGCTCTTTGATGTTGTGGATCAAAGTCAAAAAGATCAATTAATCCCAACGGAAGCGCAGAATTCAAGTCGCAAATTACCAATCGCAACTGCTTTGCTTCATATATATCCAAATGCGCCTGCTGCAAATACTGCTCTAAGAGGTATTTACTAAACGGAATTTGAGTTCCACTTAACCCCCAAAGCGAGGTGTCGTTTTCAACCTGATACAAAAAGTCCAGATCAGTTGGCTCCAAGGCTCTTAAAAAAACGTTTTTGCCTGAAATCATACTTTTAGAGATATCACCCCCTCAAACACAAAAGTTGCGGGACCTTTTAAAAATATATTTTGATATCCTGCATCAGCCACCTCAAAAGCAACCTCCAAAACACCGCCAGGCACATTTAAAGTGATGTCTGTATTTTGAGATTTGCCCAATTTGTGCATTGCAAGAGCAACGGCAGTAGCACCGGTACCACAAGACAATGTTTCATCTTCCACCCCACGTTCATACGTTCTCACATCAAAGGTGTTTTCATTCTTTTGGGTTACAAAATTGACATTTGCTCCCGCTTGACCATACAGGTCACCATAGCGAATGGCAGCCCCTTGGTTTTTGACATCAACCTGATCAACAGCTGGCACTAGGGTAACATGATGGGGAGAACCCGTGTTCATGAACACATGAGAAGGCGCCACCTCAACCTGATTAACGTCAATCATTTTTAGAGATACCAAATCATCCATTACAACGGCTTCATGAGGACCATCAACCGCAATAAAATGTGCTTTATCTGTGATGACATTGCATTTTTTTGCAAAAGCAACCAAACACCTACCCCCATTTCCGCACATGCTGCTTTCATTTCCATCAGCATTGTAGTAAACCATTTTAAAGTCATAACCAGCTGCATTCTCCAATAGCATAAAACCATCTGCACCAATTCCAAACCTTCTGTCGCAAATTTGAGCTACCAAATCTGTGCGTTCTTTAGGGAATGACAAATCGCGATTGTCAAGAATCACAAAATCATTTCCCGTCCCTTGATATTTATAAAAATTGAATTTCATAGTTGCTAATTTATAGAGCAAATTTACAATTTATAACCCATTAAAAATAGTGTTAAGCACACGTTAAAGATTTTTGGTGAAAAAAA
>JAGHSS010000085.1 GCA_018065745.1 Candidatus Neoflavobacterium equi
GTTTATGACAAAAAAAATTGCCATTATAGGTTCTGGGTTCTCAGGAATCACTGCTGCTGCATATTGTGCTAAAGCAGGTGATGAAGTACATGTATTTGAAAAAAACGACAGACTTGGAGGAAGAGCCAGACAATTTAAAACAGATAATGGTTATGTCTTTGACATGGGACCAAGTTGGTATTGGATGCCTGATGTCATTGAAAAATTTTTTACAGATTTTAATGATTTAAGAAGCAATTACTTTGAGTTACTGCAACTCAATCCGCAATTTGAAATGGTCTTTGCAGACGGTGGTTTGCACATTCCCGCATCCTATGAGGAATTGAGAACGCTTTGCGAAACGCTTGAAAAGGGAGGCGCCAAACAATTGGATGCCTTTATGAAGGAAGCTCAGGAAAAATATGAAATTTCCATGAACCAATTCATCTACAAGCCCAGCTTGTCGTGGACAGAATTTGCTTCCATCACCATAGCTAAAAGTGCGTTCAAACTACAAATTCTAACCTCGTTTAAAAAACATATAAGACAGTTTTTCACACATCCCAAGCTCATTGCCTTGATGGAATTTCCAGTTTTATTTTTGGTAGCCATGCCAGAGGACACACCAGCCATGTACAGCTTGATGAACTATGGTGGGTACAAATTGGGAACCTGGTATCCAGAAGGTGGTTTTGCCTCTTTGGTGGATGCCATGGTGAAAGTGGCTAAAAAACAAGGAGTTCACTTCCACCTCCAAACAAATGTGGAACAAATTGTCACGGCTCAAGGAAAGGCAACTCACGTTAAAGTCAACGGTGATTTAATTCCTTTTGATGTGGTGATATCAGCAGCTGATTACCACCATACGGAACAGCAGTTGTTAAAAAAAGAAGAACAAAATTACACATCGGCATATTGGGACCAAAAGACATTTGCCCCATCCTGCCTGATATATTATCTGGGGTTTGACAAAAAGATTCCCAACCTGCAACATCATACGTTGTTTTTTGAAAATGATTTGGACCAACATGCGGACGAAATATACAAGAATAAAAAATGGCCTTCAAAGCCCTTGTTTTACGCCTGTTGCCCTTCAAAATCTGATCCCATAGTGGCACCAGAAGGTCATGAAAATGTTTTTCTGCTCATGCCAATTGCTACAGGTCTGCACGACACTGAAGCGCTAAGAGAGACTTATTTTAAAGAAATGATCAAGCGTTTGGAGAAACATACCCAAACACAGGATTTAGAAAAATCCTTGGATTATAAAAAGAGTTATTGCATTGTTGATTTTAAATCTGATTACAATGCCTTTGAAGGAAATGCTTATGGCCTTGCAAACACATTGAGGCAAACAGCAGTACTCAAGCCAAGTATTCGCAACAAGCAGATAAAAAATTTATTTTATACGGGACAATTAACGGTTCCAGGACCAGGAGTTCCTCCGTCTATTATTTCAGGAAATATAGTTGCCAACCAAGTTATAAAGCTTTAAGTATGAAAATAAAATACGATGAATTCACACAGGATGTCAGTGTGAGAATCACAAAAAAATACAGCACCAGTTTTTCGTTGGGTATTCTCTCCTTGTCCAAACACATCAGACCTGATATCTATGCCATTTATGGTTTTGTACGTCTGGCAGATGAAATTGTAGACAGCTTTCACGGTTTTGACAAAGCTCAGATGCTTGCAGACCTCAAGGCGGAAACCATCAAGGCTATTGATCAAAAAATTTCCATCAATCCCATCATCAACTCCTTTCAAAAGGCAGTGAACACCTACCAAATTGATTGGTCGTTGATTGAGACGTTCATGCACAGCATGGAAATGGACTTGGAAGACATGACCTATGATTCAGAACTCTATAAAGAATACATTATGGGATCTGCAGAAGTAGTGGGCTTGATGTGTCTTAAAGTTTTTGTACACGGAGACGAGCAAATGTATAACGATTTGAAATCCTATGCTCAAGTTTTGGGTTCCGCATTTCAAAAAGTCAATTTCCTTAGAGATTTAAAAGACGACTATCAGATTTTGGGGCGCACCTACTTCCCAAACATCAATATGGAAGAATTCAACCACACGGTGAAATTGGATATTGAAAAAGAAATACACGACGAATTCCAACAGGCATTGATTGGAATAAAAAAACTGCCAAAGTCGTCAAAATTTGGTGTTTATCTGGCTTATGTATACTACTTATCGCTGTTTAAGAAAATACAAAACACCTCTCACCAAGAGATTATTAACAAACGCATCAGAATACACAACGGCAAGAAATTTTCGTTGATGTTTAAAAGTTATATGTTATGCAAAATGCAATGGGTTTAATCAAATACCTTTTCATCTTGTTTTTTACCTTCAGCGTACAAGCTCAGGTAAATTTAAACCAAATCAGAGTAGACTATGCCTTTGCAGCTAGCAATGAGGAATTGTGTGAACAAAATTTGGCGTGGCTTCAAACCAATGCCTCCTCTCCCACACATAAAGGGTATTTAGGAGCATACCAGATGATGATGGCCAAACACGCCTTTAACCCGATTTCCAAATTGAGTCATTTCAAAAAAGGCAAGAAAGAATTGGAAGCAGCAATAAAGAGTCAACCAAAAAATTTGGAACTGCGATTCATCAGGTTGACGATTCAAGAAAATGTGCCCTCACTCTTAAATTACAGCAGCCAAATTCAAGAAGACAAAACGTTTATCCTGACGCACATCACTGATTTAAAGGATACCTATTTGGTACAAGCCATCGGTTCCTATCTAAAAAGTAAAACGTAAAATGATACATCATTTTAGCAACAGACAACTGTTGAAATCAGACTTAAAAACGGTTTGGGATTTCTTTTCTCAAACTGAAAATATATTAAAGCTCACACCGGCAGAAATGCACTTTAAGGTGGTGGATTCCAAATTAGACAAAATAGTTCACGAGGGACAAATCATCAATTACAAGGTGAGTCCCTTGTTTGGCATTCCACTGCATTGGCAAACTGAAATTACAGAAGTGCGAGAGCAACAGTATTTTATTGACGTCCAAAACAAAGGCCCTTTTGCACTGTGGAAACACCAACACGTGTTCACACCAACGGCAACAGGAATTTTGATGGAAGACAACGTCAGTTACAAAATGCCGTTGGGCAGCATTGGAAATTTAGTCAATCAATTGGTGGTATCCCATAAAATAGAAGCGCTTTTTGCATACAGAACAGAGGTATTAGATCACCTTTTTAACTCCTAAACACATGAATATATTCATCGTTATACTGACGTTTTTCCTTATGGAAGGTTTTACCTGGTGCACACACAAATATGTGATGCACGGTTTTTTGTGGGTTTTACACAAAGATCATCACCACAAGCAGGATGATCATCCGCTGGAACGCAATGATTATTTCTTCATCATTTTTGCGCTTCCTGCCATCGCTATGATGTATTACGGCTCTACACAAGCATATAATTATTGGTTTTATATTGGATTGGGCATCACCTTTTACGGTATGGCTTATTTTTTTGTACACGACATTTTTATTCACCAACGCATAAAATTGCTCAACAATACCAACAATCCCTATTTACTAGCCATCAGACGTGCACACAAAATGCACCACAAACACCTGGGGAAAAACATTGGGGAATGTTACGGTTTCTTATGGGTGCCTGTCAAATATTTTAAAATGTACTTCAACAGATAATATGGAAAAATATACCTACCTGCTGATCAATTTCTTGACGGTCATCATTTGTTTTATATTTTCATTTCATCCAAAGATTAAATTCAACAAACACTTTTTACCCTTTTTAAAGGCAAGTGCTTTGGTGGGAGTGGTCTTTATTTTATGGGATGCCTTTTTCACAGATTATGGAGTTTGGTGGTTTAACGATCGCTATGTTATCGGTTGGCGCATTTTTGGATTGCCCTTAGAAGAGTGGTTGTTCTTTATTTGCATCCCTTTTGCGTGTATATATACCTACTTCTGTCTGAATCTGTTCTTCAATTTGAATTGGGTTAAAAAATATGAAAAGGTGTTTTTTGGAACATCCATCGTCATCTGTTTGATTGTTGCCAGCGTTCATACAGATAAAATTTACACCTGCGTGACTTTTGCCACCACAGGATTAACCATATTGTATGTAAAATACATCGCCAAAGTAAGGTGGTTGGGCAAAATATCATTGGTGTACACCATACTCCTCCTTCCCTTTTTTATGGTCAACGGCGTTTTGACTGGAACTGGGTTGGAGCAACCCATCGTCAATTACAATGACGGCCACTATTTGGCACTACGAATTCTAACGGTTCCCATTGAAGATGCCGTTTATGGCTATGAAATGATTGTGTGGAACCTGTTTTTCTTTTACAAATTCTCAAAAACAACTTTTAAAAATGAATAGGGAACACCTAGTGGTCTTTTGGTTTAGGCGCGATCTGAGAATCCAAGACAACCACGGTTTGCACCAAGCGCTGACATCTGGACTCCCGGTCTTGCCTGTCTTTATTTTTGACACAGAGATATTGTCCCAGCTGGAAGACAAAAAAGACAAGAGAGTTGCTTACATCCACCAGCACTTGGAACAGATCAACCAAGCGTTTGGCAAAAAGTTAAAAGTACTGCACACCACACCCAAGGAGGCTTTTGAAACATTGACCAAAACATACACCATACAAGCTGTATATTGCAATGAAGATTATGAACCCCAAGCGATTAAACGCGATACTGAAATAGCACAATTTTTGTCCTCCAAAGACATTGTGTTTCACAGTTTCAAGGACCAAGTACTGTTTGAAAAAAAGGACCTTCTCAAGTCTGATCAAACGCCTTACACCATTTACACCCCATACAGCAAACTGTGGAAACTTCAGATGGCAGCACAAGGCATTCCAAACTACCCCTCTGAAAATTTTTTGGATGCGGTTTTGGGTCAACCACAACCGCCCATTCCCACCCTGGAGGAACTAGGATTTGAGTCTGTAAATCACAATCTTCCACAACCTCAACTCCAAGAGGAGATCATTGCTACCTATGGATTGTACAGAGATTTCCCAGCTATGGATCACACCACCCGTTTGGGCGTGGCGCTTCGCTTTGGAACCATTTCTGTTAGAGCTTGCATTGTTTTTGCGAATCAGCACAATCAAGTTTGGCTGTCAGAATTGATTTGGAGGGAATTTTTCATGCAAATATTATATCACTTTCCAAGAGTCGTCCACCAGTGTTTCAAAACCAAATATGAAGGCATACAGTGGCGAAATAACGAAGCAGAATTTGAAATCTGGTGTCGTGGAAACACCGGCGTTCCCATAGTAGATGCTGGGATGAGAGAACTCAACACCACCGGTTTTATGCACAACCGCGTCCGCATGATTGTGGCCAGTTACCTCTGCAAACACCTTTTGATTGATTGGCGTTGGGGCGAAGCCTATTTTGCTCAGAAATTATTGGATTATGATTTAAGTGCCAACAACGGCAACTGGCAATGGGCTGCGGGAACAGGTTGTGATGCTGCACCCTATTTCAGGATTTTCAACCCCACGGCACAGACATTAAAATTTGACAAAAACCAAGAATACATCAAAAAATGGGTTCCTGAATACCAAGACTTGGATTATCCACAGCCCATGGTTGACCACCAAATGGCACGCCTTCGCGCCTTGGAAGTTTACAAATCTGGCATCAACCCCTAGGATTCATCCTGCATAAATGTGTATCTTTAGAAGATAATTATACAACACATGAAACACCTCAAATACCTAATCTTGTTTTTGGCGACCACTTTGATGCACGCCCAAAATCAAGCCAAAGCAGATTCAGCATACGTCAGAGATCACTATACAAAATTGGAACAGCTCATCCCCATGCGGGATGGCACCAAGCTGTTCACCGCCATTTACCAGCCCAAAGACACTTCTCAAAAGTACCCCATCCTCCTCAACAGAACGCCCTATGCCGTTGCCCCTTATGGAGCGCAACAGTACAAACAATCATTGGGGAATTTCCCAGCTCAAATGCGCGAGGGTTACATTTTTGTGTACCAAGATGTGCGCGGCCGTTGGATGAGTGAGGGAAGTTTTGAAGACGTCCGTCCGCAGTTAAAAAAGCAGGATAAAAAGCGTTTTGATGAAAGCACGGATACCTATGACACCATTGAATGGTTGATAAAAAAGGTAGCCAACAACAACGGCAAAGTGGGGATGTACGGCATTTCCTATCCCGGATTTTATGCCACGGCGGCACTGATCAACGCCCATCCAGCGCTAAAAGCGGTTTCTCCACAAGCTCCGGTTACCGACTGGTTTGTTGGTGATGATTTCCATCACAACGGCGTTTTATTCCTCCAGGATGCGTTTGGATTCATGAGCGGTTTTGGCGTGAATCGTCCGCTGCCGGTCACCCCAGACAAGGCTCCAAAGCGCATTGATTTTCCGTTGAAAGATGCCTATACGTTTTATTTAAACGCAGGTTCGCCAAAAAATTTGAAGGACAAATATTTTGGGGACAAGATCAAATTTTGGAACGACCTTTTTGCCCATCCCACCTACGACGCTTTTTGGAAGGACCGCAAGGCCGTGGACCACGTCAAAAACGTCAAACCAGCTGTGATGGTTGTTGGCGGACTCTTTGATGCAGAGGACGTTTATGGCGCGTTTGAAACCTACAGAACCATTGAAAAAAACAACCCCAAAAACAACAATATTTTAGTTGCCGGCCCTTGGTTTCACGGCGGTTGGGTGCGCAGCGATGGATCCAAATTTGGCGACATCTCCTTTGGAACCACCACCAGTTTGGACTACCAAGCACAATTTGAATTGCCCTTCTTCAACTACCACCTCAAAGGCAAGGGCGCTTTTCAACCCAAAGAAGCCAATGTTTTTGTAACTGGAAGTAACAGATGGAATGGATTTAATCAATGGCCACCAAAAGAAATGACACAAAAAAAATTATATCTTCAACCACAGAATAAATTGTCTTTTGAACCCGTTGGACGCACAGACAGTTGGGATGAATACGTTTCTGACCCCAACAAACCCGTGCCTTTTCAAGATGGTAATTTTCAAAATAGAAACAGAGAATACATGATTGCTGACCAGCGATTTGCGGCCAAAAGACCAGATGTTGTCCTTTATGAAACCCCAGTTTTGACAGAGGACATGACCTTGACGGGTGTGATTGAAGCCCACCTCAGCGTGTCCACAACAGGAACAGATGCAGATTATGTCGTGAAAATCATTGATGTATATCCTGAGGATGCGCCCACAGAAAACAACGTCATCATGTCTGGATATCAGATGTTGGTGCGCGCAGAAATTTTCAGAGGCTCGTTCAGAAACGGTTTGGACCATCCCCAACAGATGGATCCTGGATTTGTAACCCGCATTGATTTCAACCTGCCAGACGTTGCACATACCTTTTTGAAAGGACACAAATTGATGATTCAAATCCAAAACACCTGGTTTCCATTAGCAGAGCGCAATCCACAACAATTTTTGGATCGTGCTGCAACAGATGCCAAAGATTACATCAAAGCAACCCACCGCATTTTCCACGATGTAAACAACCCGTCTTACCTCACCTTACCGATTTTAAAATAGCATTATATACAGACCATTTTTTCATTAAAATGGTCTTTTTTTTTGGGCGCTACCCTCCGGGTCGGGCTTTCCGCTATATCTTTTTTTTTGGCCGACGGCCTTAAAAAAAGGATGCCGCTACAATCCCTAGCGCAGCCACGTTCCCAGCTCCCACCACATTCCAGATGCATGCATCGCCTCAAACAAACACCTCCCCTACAAACGTCAAAAATTTCAACCACACTTTGGCGTTTAAATCCCCCTTTCCAATAAAAACAAAAGGGAAAATCAACTAACAATTCATTTCAGACAATCCAACAATAGCTTAAAATTTTAATTAAATTTCAATATACACCCATATAACTATCAAAATTATTACAGAAATCAGCCACAATAATAC
>JAGHSS010000246.1 GCA_018065745.1 Candidatus Neoflavobacterium equi
TCTTGTAATTTGAAGATTAATGTTTTGGAATTTTAAGGATAGCCTTTTGTGTTTTAAAGGATAGCTATTTAGAAGCGCCAAATTATTAAAAGTTGACGAAATAAAACTATTGCAGAATAAATGGTACAACTATAGTTGTTCGCGTCTATTCTATTTTAAATACAGGATTGCGAAGTATGAATTATTACAAGGAAGGTGTTGATCTGAATTAAAAACGCATTTTAATCTCTTTGAGTGCAAATTCTTTGTGTTCCCCACTTTCAACTTCCACGACCAGCTGTCCCATGCGGGTCACATCTCTGATAATTCCCATGAATTTGAATTGGGAAGGATTTTCAAAGACCATCGGTATCCCACGTTTGAAGAGGTTTTTTTTGTAGATGCTCCAATATTTCGCAGCGTCATACCTCCCGGAATCGTCAAACTTAGAAATCAGATTTTCCATAAACACTTTTAGCACCTGATCCAAGTCATGAACCACATTGGTTTTCAAGAGAATCGACGTTGCCTGATCCAATCCTTCAAATTCTTTTTGGTTCACATTCAGTCCAATCCCAACAATTGAGGTGATTTCACCGTCTGTTCTAAAACTATTTTCAATCAAAATACCCGATATTTTAGAATTTGCTGACATAATGTCGTTTGGCCATTTAATTTTCAGATCTGGCACCCCAAGTGCTGTCAGTGTTTCAAATAAACTAATGGTAACCAACACATTTAAATCAAAAATTGCCAACGGACTGTCCAGCACATTTTTGACAAACACGCTAAAGGTCAAGTTTTTATCTGATTCAGAATTCCAAATACTCCCGCGTTGTCCCCTACCTTCTGTTTGGAACTTGGCTGTGACAACAGTGAAATTTTCAACAGCATGCACCCCACACATTTCCTTTAAAAAAGTGTTTGTGGACGATGTGGCATTAAGTTTGATAATATTCATGAGTAATTAAATATAGAAAATAGGTTTAATCTTGTGTTAAGTCTCAAATTTAACCACAAAAAGTGGTAACTTTGCAAATAAAGAGAAAATAAATAAATGGCAAAAACAGAAATTAATAAGGACGAGTTATTAGCGTGCATCATTGCAGGAATTGAAAACGTTAAAGGAGAAGATATTACTATCATGGATTTAAGAGAGATTGAGAATTCAGTAACTGATTATTTTGTAATCTGTAATGGTAATTCAAATACTCAAGTAAACGCAATTTCTGGCGCAGTACAACGTTTTGTATCTAAAGAATTAAAAGACAAACCTTGGCATGTTGAGGGTTCTCAAAATGCAGAATGGGTTTTGATGGATTACGTTGGAATAGTAGTTCATATCTTCCAAAAAAACATCCGCGAATATTACAACATCGAGAAATTATGGGGTGATGCTAAAATCACGACCATAGAAAATAAATATTAATCTATTTAATATAAATGGCAAAAAATAACAAACCAAATCCTACTAAGGTTAAAATTAGTCCCTGGTTGATTTATGCTGCAGTCATTTTAGGACTTATTGTACTTCAATTTGCATCAGGTGGATCTAATTTTGAGGAATCTAAACAGACTTCTCTTTCAAAATTCAACAAATATTTGGAAGAAGGTGATGTTGCAAATGTTGTGTTCAACAAAAACACAGCTAAGGTGTATTTGACTAAGCAAGCATTAGCTTCAGACCGACACAAAACTGTTGAAAAGAGTACGATTCTGGGCAAAGAAAACCTAGGACCGCATTATACACTTGACATTGGAAACCAAGAAAGTTTTCAAAAAAACTTACAAACAGCAGCAGCTGAGGGTAAATTGGCAGATTATAAGGTGGAACAAGAAAGCAATTGGGGGGATATCTTATTGACCTTCCTACCTATCATTGTGATTATTGGTTTTTGGTTATTTATGATGCGCCGCATGTCTGGTGGAGGATCTGGTGGAGGAAGTGGACAAATCTTCTCTATTGGAAAATCAAAGGCAAAACTTTTTGATGAAAAAAACGACACCAAAGTTACTTTTAAAGATGTAGCAGGTTTGGAAGGAGCTAAAGATGAAATTCAAGAGATTGTTGAGTTTTTGAAAAATCCTGAAAAATATACTGACATTGGAGGTAAAATTCCAAAAGGAGCCCTATTGGTTGGACCTCCAGGAACAGGAAAAACGCTTTTAGCGAAAGCTGTTGCCGGAGAAGCAAAAGTTCCTTTCTTCTCAATCTCAGGTTCTGACTTTGTGGAGATGTTTGTAGGAGTTGGAGCATCAAGAGTTCGAGATTTGTTTAAACAAGCAAAAGAGAAATCACCAGCCATTATATTTATTGATGAAATTGACGCTGTGGGTAGAGCCCGTGGTAAAAACAATATGTCAGGTTCAAATGACGAACGTGAGAATACATTAAATCAATTGTTGACAGAGATGGACGGTTTTGGAACAAACACACACGTGATTGTTTTAGCTGCTACCAACAGAGCTGACGTTTTGGACAAAGCTTTGATGCGTGCTGGACGTTTTGACAGACAGATTTATGTGGACTTACCGGACATCAGAGAACGTAAACAAATTTTTGAAGTGCATTTAAAACCACTTAAAAAATCTGAAGAATTAGATACTGAATTTTTAGCTAAACAAACCCCAGGTTTTTCTGGTGCAGACATTGCCAACGTGTGTAATGAAGCAGCTTTAACAGCGGCAAGAAAAGGTAAAAAAGCAGTAGACAAACAAGATTTCTTGGATGCTGTGGATAGAATCATTGGTGGTTTAGAGAAGAAAAACAAAATCATTACACCAGATGAAAAGCGTGCAATCGCAATTCACGAGGCTGGACATGCTACTGTTTCTTGGTTACTAGAACACGCTGCACCACTTGTAAAAGTGACTATTGTTCCAAGAGGACAAAGTTTAGGTGCTGCTTGGTACCTTCCAGAAGAACGCCAAATTGTACGCACTGAGCAAATGCTTGATGAGATGTGTGCAACCATGGGTGGACGTGCAGCAGAAAAGGTGACATTCAACAAAATTTCTACTGGAGCGTTGAGCGACTTGGAAAAAGTAACCAAACAAGCAAAAGCGATGGTTACTGTTTATGGTTTGAATGAAAAAATTGGAAATGTTACTTATTACGATTCGTCAGGAAACAACGAATACGGGTTCTCAAAACCATATTCTGATGATACTGCCAAAGTAATTGACAAAGAAATTTCTGATTTGATTGAAAGCCAGTACCAAAGAGCGATACAGATCCTTACAGATAATAAAGACAAATTATTTGAACTTGCTGACATCTTAATTGAGAAAGAAGTAATTTTTACAGATGATTTGGAGCGAATCTTCGGAAACAGATCTTTTGAAAAATCTGAAAATCAAGAAGTTCTAAACTAATCTTTATAA
>JAGHSS010000391.1 GCA_018065745.1 Candidatus Neoflavobacterium equi
GGTGTAAATGCTTACTTTTGTATAGATAAAAAAATAATATACAACATAAATAAAATACTATGAGTTCATTTGACGTAGTTGTAATTGGATCGGGTCCTGGAGGATACGTAGCTGCCATTCGTTGCGCACAATTAGGAATGAAAACTGCTATTATTGAAAAATATTCAACTTTAGGTGGTACATGTTTAAACGTGGGATGTATTCCTTCAAAAGCATTACTTGCTTCTTCACACCACTATGAAGAATTACAACATTTTGCTGATCATGGGATTGAAGTTTCTGGGGATGTAAAAATCAACTTGGAAAAAATGATCGCAAGAAAGCAAACTGTAGTAGATCAGACTTGCGGCGGAGTTAAATTTTTGATGGATAAAAATAATATCACTGTATTTGAAGGTGTTGGTTCTTTTGAAAATGCAACGACAATTAATGTTACTAAAGCAGACGGTAGTGTTGAAACTATTGAAGCTAAAAATACAATTATTGCTACAGGTTCAAAACCATCTAACTTACCTTTTATCAACATCGATAAAGAGCGTATCATTACTTCTACAGAGGCATTGAAATTGCCAGAAGTTCCAAAACACTTGGTTGTTATTGGAGGAGGAGTAATTGGATTGGAATTGGGACAAGTATACTTGCGTTTGGGAGCTCAGGTTTCTGTAGTAGAATATGCTGACCGCGTATTGCCAACTATGGACGGGTCAATCTCTAAGGAATTGACTAAAGTTCTTAAAAAACAAGGTATGAAGTTCTATACTTCTCACAAAGTACAAGCGGTTGATAGAGCAGGTGAAACTGTAGTGATCAAAGCTGAAAACGCTAAAGGAGAAATAATCACTTTGGAAGGAGATTATGCATTGGTATGTGTTGGACGTCGTCCGTACACTGATGGATTAAACGCTGACAAAGCTGGTGTAACTTTGACTAACAGAGGTCAAATTGAAGTGAACGATCATTTGCAAACTACAGCGTCAAATATCTATGCTATTGGAGATGTTGTTCGCGGTGCAATGTTGGCTCACAAAGCTGAAGAAGAAGGAGTTTTGGTTGCTGAGCAATTGGCTGGACAAAAACCTCATATTGATTATAACTTGATTCCTGGTGTTGTTTACACTTGGCCTGAGGTTGCTGCTGTTGGAAAAACAGAAGAGCAATTAAAAGCGGAAGGTGTAGCTTACAAAGCGGGTCAATTCCCATTCAAAGCTTTAGGACGTGCTCGTGCTAGTGCTGATACAGATGGATTTGTGAAAATTTTAGCTGATGAAAAAACAGATGAAATTTTAGGATTCCACATCATCGGTGCTCGTGCTGCAGACTTAATTGCTGAGGCAGTAGTTGCTATGGAATACCGTGCATCTGCAGAGGATATTTCAAGAATGTCTCATGCGCATCCAACGTTTGCTGAGGCAATGAAAGAAGCGGCTTTGGCTGCAACTGGAAACAGAGCATTACACGTGTAATCAAACACACATCATATAGAAAAAGGGACCCAATTGGGTCCCTTTTTTTTATGTCTTTTTTTCAAAAGTAATATACTTTTAAACTGAAACTTCTTTAAAAAGCTTAGTTATAGTGTTAAAT
>JAGHSS010000036.1 GCA_018065745.1 Candidatus Neoflavobacterium equi
TCTTTTTATTTATCTAAATACGATGTCTGTAATGACGTCTGCTCTTAAATCCTCGTTTAGCATTTTGATGATCTTTTGCTTTCCATAGGTCAATTCTTCACGGACAATAGAAGAGGTTAAAGATACATGAAGAACACTTCCTTTGAGGAGAATGTCTTGGGTGTAATTTGCAATTCCACTCCCCATCATATCTTTCCAAGCTTCTTTAATATTTATTTGGTTGATTCCTGCTTGTAACTTATTTTGTTGAACAAACAACTTCAATACATCACCAACCGGACTTTCTTCACTATATTTTTTTCTCATCTTTTAATGAGAAGCCTGTAGACTTCTTGTATATGTATTTTATTCCATTCTCATGCTGAAAGATTAAAGATTCAGCATCCAGCGTTAATAAGGTCTCTTTCCAAGTGTTGTAAGGTGTTTTATAAACCACCGTCCACGTTCCCTCTTTTTCAGAAATGGTGAAATTTTCTACCAAATCATTTGCCAAATAGGTTCCATCCAATTGCGGCATCACCTTTTTGCGTATCCCCGCCAATTTGTCCAATTGAAAATAATCAACTGTGGTATTGATCGTATAATCCTTTTTAGAACCATCTGGTAAGATCACTTCTTCAATCTCCCAATACCCATTCAATCCAACCAAATCAGCTTGTTTGATTTCTTGTTTGCAACCTGTCATCAAAACGAACAACAGGATCAATCCAGCAAATTTTTTCATATTGACTATTTAAAAAAAGAATCTACGAATTCATATTTGTTAAACACCTGTAAGTCTTCAATTCCTTCTCCAACTCCAATATAGCGTACTGGAATTTGAAATTGATCAGAAATACCAATCACCACTCCACCTTTTGCTGTACCGTCCAATTTGGTCACTGCTAAAGAAGTCACTTCTGTTGCTGCTGTAAATTGTTTGGCTTGTTCAAAAGCATTTTGTCCGGTTGAACCATCCAAAACCAACATTACATCATGAGGTGCATCCTCCATAACTTTTTGCATCACACGTTTAACCTTGGTCAACTCATTCATTAAACCAACCTTATTGTGTAATCTACCTGCAGTATCAATAATCACTACATCTGCATTTTGTGCTACAGCGTGTTGCAAGGTGTCAAAGGCTACAGATGCAGGATCACTCCCCATTTGTTGTCTGACAATGGGAACACCAACGCGGTCTGCCCAAATTTGTAGCTGGTCAATTGCAGCTGCTCTAAAGGTGTCTCCAGCCCCTAAAACAACATTCTTACCTGCTTTCTTGAATTGATATGCCAACTTCCCAATCGTTGTTGTTTTACCAACCCCATTCACACCAACAACCATAATTACATAAGGCTTGGTTCCCGCTGGAACTTCAAATTCCAATGCATCACCTGTGTTGGTCTCAGAAAGTAAAGAGGCAATCTCTTCTCTCAATATGCTATTTAATTCGTCCGTCCCCAAATACTTGTCTTTGGAAACACGAGATTCAATGCGTTCAACAATTTTTAAAGTTGTATCCACTCCAACATCAGAAGACACTAAAATCTCTTCCAAATTATCCAATACCTCGTCATCAACCTTTGATTTACCAGCTACTGCCTTTGATAATTTAGAAAAAAAAGATGCCTTGGATTTCTCCAATCCTTTGTCTAAAGTTTCCTTTTTTTCTGATGAAAATAAACGTTTAAAAAAACTCATATTACATACACTTTTAGGCTACAAATATAGTTATTTCAATTGAAACAATAATAACTATTTGAGGGCCTCATTAACATTAAATCTGATCTGATTTCGTGATGTTTAAATTGTAAACATCAAAAAAACTATTCTTTCTTTGGAATGGCTGCTGTATCAATTTTCATTCGCTCCAAGGAATCTTTCAATTTGCGCTCTGCCCTTAACTTTTTGAAGTCAGGCAAATTTTGAGCGCTTTGTTCAAAATTTGGATCCGCTTTGTATTTCCCCATACTGATGTCGTAGTTATTTGTTTCACCGGTAATTTTGAAATTTAATTTAATCAATCCCAACGGTGGCAGCACCACGTGTAAACCAATATTATAGCGTCCGTCCATGGTTACCTGTCCTTCCATATTTCCCTTTACTCCTGACATTTTAAATTCTGTAGGCTCAATGGTCAATACGTTGTTTTTTATAGAGGAGGTTACAGCAACCTTATTAACAGCCGCATTTTCCATGTCTTTGGCATCTGCTTTCTTAGACACATCATTCAACAATTTGAAATTCTTGAATTTTATATCTTCCAATGTCATCACACCACTTCCTTTGATACTCTTCATATCCACCGTCATTTCCTCATTTAGCAAACCTGACAGCTTGTAGTCCAAAGAGACGATTCCATAAGCATCTTTTGCCATGGTAACCATTTGGGTAAATATAGGAATCTCAGCATACGCCTTTTGGATGTCAAAATTTGACGCTTTGAAATCAGCTCTAAATCGGGCATACTTTGGATGAATTGGACGGTATTGTCCAGACATCGCAATTTCTGTATCAGCCATGCTAAAGGCTGCATCTTTAAAAATAAGCTTCCCATTGTTGGTTTCCAGATTCCCTTTGAAATTCTTCAACTTATAATTGCTAAAATCAATTTGATCAACCTGAGCCAAAATATTTAATTTCAGATGGGAAGGAATAATAACCACCCCAGAAGCCAATGTATCTGCTTTCTTAGCTGTATTGACCGTTGAAACCTGAGCCAATTCTTCCAAATCAGTCGCGGACAATTTCATAGCAGCTGTATCTGCTGCATACTTATTTTCTGTGTACAGTGCCAACATATTAATAAACTCATCGGCATTGATGTAAGATCCTTTAAAGGTCAAATTCGCCTCTAAATTTTTAGTCGATTCCTTAGCGAGGTGTTTGTTGTACAAAAAGATTAAGAAATTCTCTATTGTACCGTCCAATTGAACATTAGACTTGCCATAGCGAACAAAGAATTCTTCAAATTTCATCTTGTCCTTATAGAACTTGAAAACCCCTTTTTTGATTTTGAATCTCTTGGGCAGTAAATCAGATTTGACAATAATTTCTTGCGCCTCTAGTTTCCCTCCATTGCTAATGGATTTATAATCCTTAGTGTCAAAAGCTTTTTTAGATCCACTCAACCACAAATTAGTCGCAATCTTACCGCTAATCTGCATTTTATCCACCTTAAAGATGGAAGTTATTACGCCCAGATCAATTGTTCCAACAGTCTTAATTTTATATATGAGATCGTGGAAATTTGTCACCTCCCCTTCCAGAGAAAATGGCGATCCTGCCATTTGGAATTGCAGTGGATTAATTTTGATAACCACATCTTCAGCAATCCCCTTCTCACTAGACAGACTTCCGTTGAAATTAATATTTTCAATTGGCAACTTAGGATAGGCCAAGGATTTGACATACCCATTTTTCAACAAAACTAAATTGGTTGTTTTCGGAAATTTCTTCTCCTTGTAGTTGAATATCCCAACCGCCTTGTAATTCAAGTTTAGAATTCCTTTCAGCTCCAAACTATCCAAAGGATAAAAGTCTTTTACTTCTGCCAAATCCATTCGCAAATCAAGATCCGCGTCAATATTTGTTGGATATAACTTAGTTACCTTAGCACGACCTTTGATGTAGTTATCCTTGGATCTCAAATCTAAATTATTCACGTCCAATTTGATATTTCTGATCAAACTGTCCAAAGCTTGCAATTTAATATCCATGGTGATGTGATCAACAGCCTGCGGAAAATCCTTCTTTTTGAAGTACCCATCACTTACAGTTCCCACCAGGGTGAATTTTGGAATACTGACAATAACGGTATCCATTTTATTATTTCTAAAAAGAGGTCCTCTTGCAAATACACCCTTCGCGATCAGATTCAAGTCTAATTTTCCTTTGACGTCAAAAGCCTTTATATCCAATGCTTTTTGCAATTTTTCCAAGTCCATTTTGGTCTTTAAAGCAGCATTTAATTTGGGCTTACTGAAACCAAAAGAGTTTAAATTCAATTGGGTCTTTTCTTTATTGAATTCAAAAGACAAGTTTTTCACATCTAAATCCATCGCTTCCATATCCAAATTATGGATAACAGAAACCGCGTCGATGTCTATGTTTTCAATCGGTTTATTTACTTTTTTATGAGAGATGACCCCGTTGGTAATTCTCAATTTTGAGGCCACCGTTGGTTTTTGAGATTGATCTTGCATGTATTTCCCAGAAGCTTCAATCTTGAAATCCACATTTCCTTTGATGTTCATATCCTCCACCCACTTTTCATAGTCTGGTGGAATTAAAAACATCACTTCTTCCAGGGTAGATTTTTTAGATTGCAAATCAACCTTAAGGTCGTATCCTCCTTTGATGAAGGCAAAAAATCCTTTAAATGAAAATGGGAAATTTTTGATTTTGATCTCGTTTTTTTCAAATTCAAATTTCAACTCTTTCGCATTCACCTTTGTAACAATATCAGCCAAGACCGGCTTGTTTCTGATGTATGGGAATTGGTCCAAAGAAAAATTAAACGCATCCATTTTAATTTTGGAATTCAATTGAAAAATATCAGCACTAAAATCTCCAAACCCTTTATAATCTAAATTCAAGAGACTGAATTCCATTGGACTCGAATAATCCTTGTAAGTAACGTTAGTGTGGTTGATAATTATTTTTTTGATCTGGAGTTCCGCTGCACTGTCTTCAGAAGAGTCTGTAGTATCTTTAAGAATGTTGTAATTCGCATTCCCTTTGGCGTCAATGACAAAGTTTAAATTAGCATCGTCCAGATAAACCGCATCCAAGACCAATTTTTTATTGAATATACTGTAAAAGTTAACCCCCAATGCCAACGTCTTTGCATCCAATAATTTTGTTTTATTAAAGGCATCATTATTCGTTATTTGAGCATCTTTAGCATAGACAATAATCGCAGGGAAATATTGTACAAAAGAAACTCCTACATCAGAGAACTCCACCTTTGCGTTGAGATTTTCATTAGCCAAATCCTTTATCGTTTGATTGATCTTGTCCTTGAATAGATAGGGAACAACAAGGAGTATAGAGATCAGTACAACCAAGGTAATACCAAATATTTTTAAAGCTTTTAAGGCTGTTTTGTTCAAAGTAATTTTATTTTTAACTGTTTCCATAATATTGTATAAAATTATAAAAAAACAGACTATAATCGGGAATTAAAGCAACAAAAAAAGGCCATCTCAAGAGATGGCCTTTTTAATATGTAATTAGGTAACAAACTAGTCGTTAGAAACGTCTACTGTTGTTTGAGCAGCAATTTGTTTGTATGTACCGTCAATCAATTTTTCACGAATTGCTTCAAAAGCAGAAAGTGTTTCATTGATGTCTTCAATGGTATGAGAAGCTGTTGGGATAATTCTCAACAAGATGATTCCTTTAGGAATTACTGGGTAAACAACGATAGACAAGAAGATACCGTAGTTTTCTCTCAAGTCGTTAACCATAATCATTGCTTCAGGAATAGATCCTTCCAAGTACACTGGAGTAACACAAGTGTTTGTATCACCAATATTGAAACCACGAGATTTCAATCCGTTTTGCAATGCATTTACATTAACCCATAATTTATCCTTTAAACCTGGATTACTTCTCAACAATTCCAAACGCTTAAGCGCACCAATGGTAAGTAATGTTGGTAAGGACTTCGCAAACATTTGAGAACGCAAATTGTATTTTAAATAGTCAATGATGTCTTGGTCTGCAGCCACAAAAGCTCCAATTGAAGCCATTGATTTGGCAAAAGTAGAGAAGTAAACATCAATACCATCTTGACATCCTTGCTCTTCACCTGCTCCAGCTCCTGTAGCACCCAAAGTACCAAATCCATGAGCGTCATCCACTAAAAGACGGAAATTGTATTTCTCTTTAAGAGCAATGATTTCTTTTAGTTTTCCTTGTTGCCCACGCATTCCAAAAACTCCTTCTGTAATCACTAAAATTCCACCACCTTGTTCAGTAGCCATTTTAGTTGCACGTTGGATGTTTTTTTCAAAAGATTCAATATCATTGTGTTTGTAGGTGAAACGTTTTCCCATGTGTAAACGCACCCCATCAATAATACAAGCATGAGAATCAACATCATACACAATTACGTCATTTTTAGTCACTAATGCATCAATGGTAGACACCATTCCTTGGTAACCAAAATTCAATAAATAAGCAGCTTCTTTTTTTACAAAAGCAGCCAACTCATCCTGTAATTGTTCGTGTAAAGACGTGTGTCCAGACATCATACGAGCTCCCATTGGGTAAGCCGCACCATATTGAGCAGCAGCATCAGCATCAGCCTTTCTAACTTCAGGGTGATTTGCTAACCCTAAATAGTCATTAATACTCCAGTTTAGAATCTCTTTCCCTTGAAAAGTCATTCTTGGACCTAATTCTCCTTCTAATTTTGGGAAAACAAAATATCCTTCAGCTTGAGAAGCCCATTTTCCAAGAGGCCCTTTGTTTGCGTGAATTCTATCAAATAAATCTTTTACCATGATATATATATAGTTGTGAAAACTTCCGTTTAAAAATCGGTTCAAAAGTAGTGAAAAAGATTTATTTGTAAAAAATATCTTTACCCCCATTTCAGAAGTTTTTATTTTTTTCTATTTTAATTATATAATGTCAGCGCTAATACTTAAAAATTGGTT
>JAGHSS010000371.1 GCA_018065745.1 Candidatus Neoflavobacterium equi
CTAATATTTACATATATTTTACAACCGTTTATCATTTTATCACTAGCGATTTAATATTTCCAGTAAACGTAAGTATCAGAAATAACTTATATTTTAAACTTCAGAATCACTTTGGTACCCACGCCTTCTTCATGAAGCAATTGGACGTCTTGAGAACTGTAATCATCCAAACTGTCTAATTTGGTTTTGACCAAATCAATTCCCTTTATTTTGTGCTGTTTGTAATTGTGATTTTTGACAACTCCTTTTCCGTTGTCTTCCAACACACAACTCATCAAATGTTCATTGATCAAACGGAACTTGATGCTGAATTTAGGATTGATTGAAAAATCGTCAAATGCATGTACAAAAATGTTTTCCACAAAAGGTTGAATCACCATGGAAGGGATTTTTATAAAACAGTCGTCAATCTCTGGATCTAAATCTATTTCGTATTGAATTCTGAAATTGAATCTCAGATTTTCAATGGCGATATAAGAATGTAAATATTCAATTTCCTTGTCCAATTCAATAAAGTCTTTGGAAGAATTCCCCAAGGTCATGCGCAACATACGTGCAAACTCTCCAAGGTATTTTAATGATTTGTCAATTTCATTGTTGAGTATAAAATACTGTATGGAATTGATGGAATTAAAAATAAAGTGAGGGTTCAGCAATTGCAACAAAAGCGTGAACTTTTGCTTTTCAACCATCAATTTATTTTCAAAATCATTTTGCTCTTTAAGTTTAAAGCCCTTGTACCATTGATAGCCAAAATAGGACAAGGCAGACAACAACAACAGGGTAATCCAAAACCAAACACTAAGTGTTCGCTTCACTTTAATGTCCAGTATTTTGAAATCTTTGGTAGCGTTGTTTCCCAAATCCACGACTCTGATTTCCAATTCGTGATTTCCCTCTTTCAAATAATTGAAAAAAACCTCCCTTTTCTTGGTCATTACACTCCAAGGATCATCTTCACTTAAGCGGTATTGAAACCTTAAATTTTCTTGGTTCCCAGGATAAATGACTTCAAATTTTGCATTCAATGACTTGCTGTCATCATCCAGCTTTATGTTTGATTTCTTTAAATTGAACCAGTGTAAATCTTGCAGGTGTTGTGGTTCACCGTTCACATCAATTTCGTAGAGATTGATTCCGCCGATTTCTCTTTTCTGTTCGTAGGCATTTTTCAGATCTACTATATAATACCCCTTGTGATTGGAGATATACAATTTGTCGTCAATCACATTGGCGTTCTTTAAAAGTCTGCTGTCAATGGAAAAAGCTTTGTTAAAAACAAACCTATTGTTGTTGATTAAAAATTCAACTCCTGCTTCTGTTCCAACAATAACAATGTTTTTATAAGGGGTGATGAATTTGACGTTTTTACCCAATAAATCCGTAGGTTTAATGGACTTTACAATTTTAAAATTTCTCTGGGGATCCAGCTCATATACACCATCAGAAACGGTAGCGACAATCAGATTGCCTGAGCTGTTTTTATCAATGCGTTTGATTTTATAATTCTCCCACTTTTTGGAGAGGATCATTGAATACAAATTCCCTTCTCTAAAGGAATACAAACCAAAATCTAGAGAAGCCATATAGGTTGTTGTCCCGATTTCCACTGCATTAAACAAAAAACTTGGTTTCTTGTTTTTTAGATTCCATTTTTTGCCCAACAAATCATCAGATCGATCTGAGCTGGAACGCACCACATTCATGATGTTCCCTTTTGAATCAAATACAGGAGGCTGATTTGGGAGCTCAATAAACTTGACAATTTGCAGATTTGGAGCAATTTGAAAAATCCCTTGGTTACTTCTTACATATACAAAATTTTTGTTTTTGTACAGCTTTAAAAATTCCAACGGCAGACTTTCCTCTTTGTTGGAATTGATGCTGGCTTCAAAAGAACTCTTTTTCAAAGATTTCAATTCCACCTGGTTTTTATCCTTTAAAACCAATCCATTTGACGTCAAAAACAACAGGTTGTTTTCTAACGCTACAATATCTTGATTGTGATCTTTAGTAACGTAATAGGTGATGTCTTTATTTAAATCTAGGGTATAAACTCCCTGATCTCTACTCCCGATGAACAAGGTTTGATTGGCATCATTAAAAGCAAGGGAAGAAATGGAATAGCTGTCCAATTCAGAATCCTCCAAAATGCGCTTGTATTTAAAGCCATCTACTTCAAAAACTCCACCGGTATCATTTTGATCACCAACACTTGCCACTAAAATTTTGTCGTTGTAATCTAAAAATTTAAGGGCTTTTTTAATGGGAATTTTTACGTGTTCACCCTTGTTTAGAAAATAGTCATTGACTTGATATACTGCAATGTAATTTTCATGAGATTCATAGATCAATCCCTTGTATTTGTACAAACAGAAAACATTGGTGTGATTCCGAATTTTCACCATGCGTATGTTTCTGTAATCATCTGTAATTTTAAACAGACCGTCGCGCTGTGTCGCAAAATACAGTCTGTTGTCCAATTCCATAAAATCCACCACACTAAAATACTTGCTGTTTTGGAAGTGTTTGTAGTTGGGATTGATGAACGTTTTGGACTTTAAATCATAGATGGACAATCCGTTTTGAGTACCAATAAAGACTTTGGAATTATAAACTTTGAGACTATTGATTTTGTTGCTGACCAAACCATCAATAATGGAAAGGTGTTTGAATTGCACCCCATCATAAATGAATATTCCATTGCGATTGGTAGCAAACCATATTTTCCCCTCTGAGTCTTCCAAAATATCATTGCAGTCCAAGAGTTTACTCGGACCCAATTTGGTGATGTTTTTCACTACTTCATTAGAGACGATATAGGTATCTAAGCCTGTTGCAATCCAAACATTTTTCTTGGAATCCACCTTGATTTTGTTGATCTGATTGTTGGTGAGTTCCTTGTTGATGTTGTGAATTTGAACAGGTAAATACTGTGCGTTTGCAGAGGCAAAACACATCAAGAATAAAAGGATAAGTCTAAAACTGAAACGCATCTAAAAACACAGATTTAATTCTGCTTGCAACAGGTATTTTTGATCCGTCAACCATCAGTACTTGACTCAGTAAACGATCATAAGATTTGACAAAATTTTTATTGATCAAAAAACTTCTATGCGTTCTAAAAAAAGAAGCATCCTGAATCAGGTCACAAATTTCTTTAAGTGACTTGGTGTACAAGGTTTTCTTTCTGTCCAAGGTCGCTACATTACAATAAGCACCAGAAGCCTCACAATAAATGATACTGTTCAGGTTGACAACGTCAAAACCATTGGTTGTAGATAACACAATTTTGTTTGTACCTGCAGAGGACGAATTTAAATTCTCCATCAACAAGGCTATTTTATTTAGTTGGGAACCGTTGTATTTCTTTTTGTTTATTTTTTCAATTACCTTTCTGATGTCTTCTTCCCCTACGGGCTTCAACACATAATCCAAAGCACTGTATTTAAATGCTTTTATGGCAAAATTATCATGAGCAGTCGTAAAAACTACTTCAAAATTTATTTGAGGCAAAATATTGAAAAGTTCAAAACCGTTTTGATTTGGCATTTCTATATCCAGAAATACCAATTGTGGTTCACGTTGTTTAATGGCAACAACGGCTGACTGTACGGAATTACAAACTTCAACTATTTCAATTTGATCTGAAAAATAACGTTCACACAAGCCCTTTAAAAATTGGCGTGCATTTTGTTCGTCATCTACTATTATAGCTTTTATCTTCATAAGTCGATTTTCAACAAATCTAATATTATTTATACTATTTCAATATAAGAAAATACTTGTTTTTTAGAAAGATACTACTTTTATGTAAGATAAATCTTGTTACATAAATAAGGTATTCACTTATGTACGCAACTAACGCTAAGGATATTTTGCCCACACCGCTAAATCTGTCATAATTTAAAACATAAATTGCGAAATAAATTTTTCTAATTCTTAATTTTGCGGCATGGACACGCAAGAATTAATTGAATTTTTAAATTTCAAAGCAGATCAATACAACAACCCTGAGTTTATCACCTCAGATCCCATTCAAATTCCACATCAGTTTGACCTAAAAGAAGACATTGAAATATCAGGTTTCCTCGCATCAACTATTGCATGGGGAAACAGAAAAATGATCATCACAAACGCCAACAAGATGATGGATCTTATGGGCAACAGCCCCTATGATTTTTTGATGTCAGCAAGTGAGGAACGCATAGAGGATATAGAACATTTTGTACATAGAACATACAACACGGAAGATTTTAAATACTTTTTAAAATCCCTACAGCACATTTACAGAAACCACGGAGGCTTGGAGGGTGTTTTTTCAGCACAACCAGAATTGAATTTACAAGAGCGCATAAGTCATTTTAAAAAGGTTTTTTTTGACCTGCCTTTTGCACAGCGAACCACCAAGCACATCTCTGATCCAGCCAAGGGTTCAGCCTCCAAACGCATCAATATGTTTTTGAGATGGATGTGCAGAAAAGACAACAAAGGAGTAGATTTTGGCCTCTGGCACCAAATTCACCCAAGTGAGCTTTCTTGTCCGCTGGATGTGCACTCTGGCAATGTAGCACGTCATTTGGGCATTTTAAAACGCAATCAGAACGATCAAAAAGCGTTATTGGAATTGGATACCGCCCTGCGTTCTTTTGACGCCGATGATCCCTCAAAATATGACTTTGCCCTTTTTGGCCTTGGCGTATTTGAAAATATGGGCCGCCAAACAACACCTTAACTATAAAATTCTACATGACAGAAAAGACAAATACCAATTTCTCCACCTACCAAAAAGTGGTTATAGCCGTCTTGGCCATCACCCAATTTACCGTGTTGCTCGGTTTCATGATCATGGCGCCAATGGGTGACATGCTGATGAAATCCATCCACCTCACCCCAGGACAATTTGGAACCGTCGTTTCTGCTTACGCCTTTAGTGCCGGCGCTGCGGGATTGTTGACCGCTGGTTTTGCAGACCGTTTTGACCGCAAAAAGCTATTGCTGTTTTTCTATATCGGTTTTATTGCAGGTACCTTTATATGTAGTCTTTCCAACAGCTACCTCACCCTGATCCTGGCCCGCGTCATTACCGGTCTTTTTGGAGGTGTTATTGGATCAATTTCCCTGGCCATTGTCACAGATTTGTTCAACCTCCAACAACGTGGACGCGTGATGGGATTGATTCAAATGGGCATTGGAGCCAGTCAAGTTTTGGGAATCCCAGTGGGATTGTATCTTGGAAATCACCTGGGGTGGCAAAGTGCCTTTGTAGCTATTGGAATTATCGCAATTTGCATCGCTTTGATCATTGCCTTTTATCTCAAGCCTGTCACGGCACATTTAAGTCTGCAAAAGAAACAAAACGTACTCACCCATTTGTGGCATACCTTTACCAACAAACAGTATATCATCGCCTATGGTGCAGCATCCATGATGGCCGTTGGCGGTTATATGATCATGCCCTTTAGCAGTGTTTATGCCATCAACAACCTTAAAGTCAACCAAGACCAATTGCCGTTGTTGTTTATGTTTGCTGGAGTTTCCTCCTTGATCATCATGCCCTTGGTTGGACGTCTAAGCGATCAATATGACAAATTCAAGATATTTGCCATATCCATCATTTGGATGTGTATTATGGTGGTTGTATACACCAATTTAGATCCCCTACCGTTTGTGTACATCGTCATTTTAAACATTGTGATGCAGATGGGAATTCTGAGCAGATCTACCCCGGGAAGTGCGCTCATCAGTGCTGTTCCAGATCCCGGAGACAGAGGTGCTTTTATGAGCATGAACGCTTCCATTCAGCAGGTTGCTGGAGGAATTGCCGCTTGGATTGCGGGGATGATTGTATACCAACCCCAACCGGAGGATCCCATCCAACACTATCCCGTCATTGGGTATGCAGTCGCAGGGGTCAGCATCATCAGTTTGATTTTGATGTACTACATCAATTCCTATGTCAAGACAAAAAAATAACACAGCTATACAAAAATTAAACGCCCAAGAAATCTTGGGCGTTTTGGTTTATACAACCTAATCAACATTGTGTGAAATCCTTTGAAAAGGAGTTTGTTACATTTATATTCAGTATCTTATAGAGACCAAATTGCAGCAGATGAAAATTTTACTCGCATTAGTCTTTAGCTTAACCATCACCTCAGTGAATGCAGTTTCCAAACGGTATTCACTAGGTCACAACATACAACCGTCCTTACCAATTACGCAAATCCCGGTTGCCATAGGCACATCCTGCGCCACACCGTTTCACTACAGCACGGTTGGACTGCCCACGTCCAACATCCCCTCCCATTGTCCCTGGCCGGTTCACAACGACAGGTGGTTTGTTTTTCAAACCCCGAGTTCCAGAATAAAACTGGAGATTGAAACCGCAGATCAGGGCATTCCAATCAATTATACCCTGTATGAGGAATCCATGTTGCAGGTGGAAGGATCCTGCGGAAATACTCCTTTAAAAGAAATGCCCCTCCTCACCCCACTAGCCCGGTATTATTTGAGAATATCCACCCCACAACCCACGCATGTTGACATCAGCTTTTGTTTGAGCAGTCCCCAAGAAATTCAAGTGGGCAGCAACTGTCAAAACCCCATCATCATCACTGCCCTCCCTTTTGAAACCTGGGACACTACCGCTCATTTTGGCAACCACATCCACGGTGCCACCGCCTGCATCACGCATTATACCAATGGAAACGACGTGGTGTACAAATACACGCCAAATACAGATCAGGTCGTGGACATCAGCATGGATCCCTTGGGGAAATCATGGACCAGCATTCAAGTGCTCGACTCCTGTGATTTTACAAATGCCAACTGTCTTGGAGCAGTTGCCAATCCAAGTCTCAACGTCAGAATAGTCAAGGGCGTTCCACTCACGGCACACCAATCCTATTTCATCTACATCAGCTCCTGGTACCCGCCCCAAAGATTCAGATACCACTTGGAACTGCTGCAGAGATAACCCCAAAAAAAAACGCACAAATACAGAGTATTTGTGCGTACAGCTTTAATCTAACTATTTAAACAGTCATGCGAACTGTTTTCTTTAAACAGGTTTTACAATAAAACCCAACAACTAACTACATCTTTACAACGGCAATACCGTCTTTGAAAATTTGTGGTTGATCATGCAAGCCGTAGCCTCATAAAATGCAATCATCCCACAGATTATTCCTTCTATCCCGGCCAAAGTACCCACCCAAGCCAAGCCTGTGAAGTTGCTCACTGCCAACAATAGGAACAAAAGCGTAAGTGATCCAAACAACAGTTTCCCTGTCAGATTCCCATTAAGCGTTTGTATAAAATTCATCAGGGTGAAAAAGCCCCAAATTGACAAATAGAACCCCATTGAAATGGGATCAGCCTTTGGTAAACCCATTTGAGGACCAGCCCATATAAAGACCAATGACATCCAAAAAGCCCCATAAGAAATAAAGGCAATTGCTGGAAATTGATTCCCCTTCTTCCACTCCATCAGACCCGCGATAAATTGCGCCAGTCCTCCATAAAAAATTCCCATTCCCATGATCATCACACTGATGGGATAAATACCCGCATTGTGAATGTTCAGCAGGATGGTGGTCATTGCAAATCCATAGAGGCCCAAAGGCCCCGGATTTGCAGTAATGTCCTTAATTGATACCTGTTGTTCCATTACTGATACTACTAAATTTGTGTTCGTTTGTTTGTTTGTTTTGCTTTCACAATACTAAGACAACATTTTCAATTCACCAAATCGTTCAGATTCAATATATTTAAAACGGACAGGTTTTTAACCCAAAATCAACCTGCTTTTATGAATAAATCAGCTT
>JAGHSS010000145.1 GCA_018065745.1 Candidatus Neoflavobacterium equi
GAATTACTTATTAATTCATCTGACTATAGATATTGTGATTGCTCATTTTCCAATATCTATTCAATTTGTATATTATTTTAGTTGTGTTTGTTTAGGGCTACTTATGAATTTGAGTAGCCTTTTTTTTTGGACGGTCCTGTACAATATACTTAAAGCCTTAAATTTTAGTTATCATAAGGTACTAAATGTTTAACTATGGATTTACACTCAGGCACGCCTTATTGGATTGTGAAGAATAAATTATATGATTATTACAATCCTTTACAAGAATCAATCAAAACAGATGTAGTCATAATTGGATCTGGTATAACTGGAAGTCTAGTAGCTCATGAATTGTCTAATGCAGGTATACAATGCACCATGATTGACAAAAGAACTCTTGCTACAGGAAGTTCTGCTGCTTCAACTTCTCAATTACAATATGAAATAGACGTTCCTCTAGTGGATTTGATTCAAACCATTGGAGAAGAAAAAGCGATTAAGGCATATCACGATTGTCTACATTCAATAAACGATATCAAAAAAGTATTTGAGAAAATTGATTTTAATCCAGATTTCTCTCAAGTGCCCACACATTTCATTGCAAGTAATTCCATGGGATTGGATTTGCTTGAACGGGAATATAAAGTGCGAAAGCAAGCTGGATTACCGGTCCATTTTCTGGATGATAAATTACTGAATACAAATTTAGGTATTTCCAAATTAGGTGCTTTGTACAATGAAACTTCTGCTCAGATGGACAGTTATAAAGGTGCAGTATCGCTCATAAAATATCACAAGAAAAATTCCAATTTAAAAGTCTATACACATACGTGTATTGAAAAAAGGCAAAAAACAAGTAATGGTTTTGAATTGCTAACTTCTTCTGGGCACAAAATATCCTGTTCTTATTTAATCATTGCGGCTGGATTTGAAGCGGGATCTTATATCCCTAAAAAAAGCATGAAGCTTTTATCTACTTACGCCTTAATCTCTCAGCCGTTAAATGCGGAGAAATTATGGAAAAATAAAAGTCTTATCTGGGAAACTCAAAATCCATATTTGTATATGCGTACAACGGCAGACAATAGAATTATTGTAGGCGGGGAGGATATGGATATGAAAAACCCAGTAAAGAGAGATGCGATGATGCGTACTAAAATTAAATGTTTGGAGGATAAGTTTAAAGACTTATTTCCGCAAATTCCATTAATTACAGATATGTCTTGGTGCGGTACATTCAGTAGTACTCCCACGGGATTGCCAATTTTAGGATCTGATCCTAGAGATAAAAATCTTTTTTTCGCTTTGGGATATGGTGGTAATGGCATAACGTTTAGCATGATTGGTGCACAGATGATTCGCAATGCATTTTTGGGGATTAAGGATGATAGAGAAAATCTATATAAATTATCAATTAATTAATTTTCAGTACGTTAGTTGTTTTTATTTAAATAATAACTACAAATAAAAATATAGATTATGTTGTTAGAAGTAAATGATTTTGGACTCTATTGCAAGCAGGCTGATGTTTATATTGATCCTTGGCGCCCAGTAAAAAGAGCGCTTATTACGCATGGTCATGCTGATCATATGCGTTGGGGGAATCAATATTATTTGGTTCACAAAGACACGGTTCCTGTTTTAAAAGTAAGGATTGGAGCAGACGTTAATTTTGAAAGTGTCTCCTATGGGGAAGTGAAAATTATTAATGGTGTCAAATTTAGTTACCATCCTGCTGGACATATTTTGGGATCTTCTCAGATTAGATGTGAATATAAAGGTGAAATTTGGGTTGTGACTGGGGATTATAAATTGCACAACGACGGTTTAAGTCCAGAATTTGAACCGGTACAATGCCATCATTTTGTAACTGAGTCAACATTTGGTTTGCCTATATATGAATTTAAATCACCGCTATTAATATTCGATGATATCAAAAATTATTGGGCTGAAAATCAAAAAAACAAAGAGAATACCATCATTCTTTGTTATTCTTTGGGCAAGGCACAATCCATATTAAATCAAATCGATGAAAATACAGATAATGTGTTTCTGCACGGTGCCGTGGCAAATCTCAACGAATCATTTAGGGAAGTTGGATACAATTTTGTTGGGGAACGCATCACTGGCGCTCACAACAAGGACCATTTTGATAAAAGTTTGATCATTGCTCCACCAAGTGTATTGGGTAGTGCTTGGATGCGAAAATTCGGCAATTACAAGGTTGCATTTTGCAGTGGTTGGATGCAGCTGCGCGGTGCTAAAAACAGAAAAGGGGTAGACAAAGGATTTGTATTTTCAGACCATTGTGATTTCAGCTCTCTGAATAATGCGGTCAAAATGAGTGGTGCAGAACATGTGTATGTTACCCATGGTTATGAAACTCAATATGCCCAATGGTTGCGTGAATCTATGGGGTTAGACGCTCAAATTATGAAGACCTTATATTCTGATGAGGAAATGATGCAGGAAGAGGGGAAAGAGACTTTAGAATAACAATACAGAAGCTTATGGATGGATTTTCAAAACTTTTTGAAGCAATAGATGGCACAACCAAAACAAATGCAAAAATTGATGCCATCGCTTCCTATTTGGATCAGGCTATAGAAGCTGATAAGTTATTCGCAATCGCATTGTTGATTGGCAATAAACCCAAAAGACCCGTGAAAACAACAACTTTGAGAGAATGGGTTGCAGATTACACCCAATTGCCCCTTTGGTTGTTTGAAGAATGTTATTATGTGGTTGGAGATCTTGGAGAAACCATTTCGTTGATGATATCCCAGATCACAGATCAGGATTCTGATAGCATATCTCTCAAAGAACTTTTTGAGTTGTTGGTGGAACTCCAAAAATATGACGTCGAAAAACAACGAGAAGTTGTAGAGACTTTTTGGAAAAACCTTTCAGGTACGCCGCTTTACCTTTTCAATAAGATGTTAACCGGGAGTTTCAGAATTGGAGTTTCAAAAAAAATAGTCATCAAGGCAATTGCCAAGCACCTCAACAAAGAAGAAAAAAATATTGAACACCAAATGATGGGTGTTTGGAATCCATTGGAACACACATTTAAAGATATGTTTCCATTGGAGGGCTTAGAAGTAGCCCACCATATTCCATATCCATTCTGTTTGGCATATCCATTAGATATAGATTATGATGCACTAGGGCCTATAGAAAACTGGTTTTTGGAAAAAAAATTAGACGGCATCAGAGGTCAAATCATCTGTAGGAACAACGAACTCTTCATCTGGTCAAGAGGAGAGGATCTACTCACTGATAAATTCCCAGAATTTGAAGTATTGATTCATATGTTGCCAGCTGGAACGGTATTGGACGGGGAGATCATTCCATGGAAGGACGGCTTGCCGCTTCCATTCTCAGTGATGCAAACACGAATCGGTCGTAAAAATTTAAGTGTTAAATTTCTTAAAGAGGCACCTCTAATCATGGTTTGTTATGATTTATTGGAGTTTGAAGGGAAGGATTTGAGAGAGGAACCGTTGTCTGTGAGAAGAAAATTGTTAGAGCAATTAATTGCAGATTTAGTACATCAAGACATCTTGGTACTTTCAGAACGCATGCATTTTGATAATTGGGAAGCTGCTGGGGAGTTTAGGGACAATGCCAGAAATTACCACTGCGAAGGTTTGATGCTCAAAGCTGAAAATTCCATATACAATGTGGGAAGAAAAAAAGGAGGATGGTGGAAGTGGAAAACCGCTCCACTAAGCATTGACGGCGTGATGTTATATGCGCAAAGCGGCCATGGAAGAAGGGCAAATTTATTTACTGATTACACCTTTGCTGTTTGGGATGGCGACCAATTGGTACCCTTTGCCAAAGCCTATTCTGGATTGACTGATAAAGAGATTGGAAGCTTAGACCGTTGGATCAAAGCAAATACCATTGAGAAGTTTGGACCTGTGCGTTCTGTAAAGCCGATTCAAGTTTTTGAAATTGGTTTTGAAGGTATCAATGAAAGCAGCAGACACAAATCTGGTGTCGCTTTGAGATTTCCAAGAATTTTGCGTTGGAGAACAGATAAAGAACCCAAACAAGCCAATACAAAAGATGATTTACTACAACTATTAAAGCTATTTGAATCGTGAATGCATTCTCAGAAGTGTGGTTTTACAATCAGAATTGGAAACCACATGAATTTCAAGAACAAACCTGGAAAGCCATTGCTAAAGGGAAATCAGGTTTGCTAAACGCACCAACGGGCTATGGTAAAACTTTGGCTGTGTGGTTTGGCGTTCTTGACCATTACTACAACAACAGCAAATACCAAAAGAAAAAAAATAACAAGCTGCACGCTCTGTGGATAACACCCTTGCGCGCGCTGTCTAAAGAAATACTCTTGGCTACTCAGAAAATTTCTGACAACCTTGATTTAGATTACAAAATTGAATTGAGAACAGGGGACACGACTACTAGTCAACGTCAGAAACAACGTAAAAAACCACCTCAGGCATTGATTACAACGCCAGAAAGTGTCCATTTGTTAATGGCATCAAAAGGGCATCGCGAGTATTTTGAGCAATTGGAATTCATCGTCATTGATGAATGGCATGAACTCATGGGAAGTAAACGCGGCGTGTTGGTTGAATTGGCTATCGCGCACATTAAAAAGATAAATCCAAATCTTAAAATTTGGGGGATATCTGCTACCATTGGAAATATTGAAGAAGCCAAAGATATTTTGACCAGAGACCCTCAAAGTGTTTTGGTGCGTTCAAAAATTCAAAAAAAACTTAGTATTCAAACCATCTTTCCAGATGATTTGGAAAAATACCCATGGACAGGACATTTGGGAATCAAACTTATTGATAAGGTAGTTCCGCTCATATATGAAAACAACACCACATTGATATTCACCAATACCAGATTTCAATCTGAAATTTGGTATCAAAAAATACTTGAATACGATCCTGATTTGTCTGGACAAATCGCTTTGCATCACGGTTCTCTAAGTGATGAATTGAGAATATGGGTGGAAGATATGCTTCATCAAGGCGTGCTCAAGGCTGTAATTTGTACCAGTAGTTTGGATTTGGGTGTAGACTTTAGATCTGTTGATTGCGTGGTGCAGATAGGTTCTCCAAAGGGAATTGCGCGATTTCTTCAACGCGCAGGAAGGTCTGGGCATTCTCCCGGTGCGTTGAGTAAAATTTATTTTTTGCCCACACACAGTCTTGAAATTGTAGAAGGTGCTTCGCTCAAATATGCGGTCAAGGAAGGATTAATTGAAAAGCGACTTCCGTTTATCAGAAGCTTTGATTTATTGATCCAGTTCATGATGACATTGGCGGTGAGCGATGGATTTAAGGCTCAGGAATTATATGAAGAAATATTGCAAACCCATTGTTTTGAGAGTGTTAGTACTGATGAATTCAACCAGTGCTTGATGTTGATTACTCAGGGAGGAACCAGTCTGTATGCCTATGATGAGTTTCACAAAGTAGTAGTTGAAGACGATGTTTTCAAGGTGACTTCACGCAGAATTGCCATGCAACATAGGTTAAGTATTGGAGCTATTGTTTCTGATATGATGATGCGTGTCAAATTCAAAGGAGGTAAATATTTGGGATCTGTTGAGGAATTTTTCATATCCAAACTCAATGAGGGAGATGTATTTTGGTTTACGGGAAGGCCTTTAAAAATTATGCACATCAAAAACAATGAGGTAGTAGTCCAACCCACCAATGAAAAAGCAGGAACCATTCCAAGTTGGCAGGGAGGACGTTTTCCAATCACCAGTGATTATGGGAAAAGTATTCGTCACATGTTTTTGGAGATTAAAAAGAAAGACCGTTATAAAAGTGAAGAATTAATATACTTGGATCCGCTTTTTAAGCTTCAGGATGAGCGCTCTTATGTTCCTGAAGAAGATGAATTATTAGTAGAATATTGTAAGACAAAATATGGCTATCACCTTTTTGTATATCCCTATGAGGGGAAATTGGTGCATGAAGGAATGGCGGCAATCATAGCCTTTAGAATCAGTCAAAAACAAAAGATATCTTTTACCATAGCTTGTAATGATTACGGTTTTGAACTGTTGTCTGAAGATGATTTTAAGATTGATGAGGATTTGCTTCAACAATTGTTTTCTCCAGACAATATTGTCCAAGATGTTCAAAGTGGGGTGAATGTACGTGAAATGGCCCGTAGGCTTTTCCGTGATATTGCATCCATCTCCGGTTTAATTTTCACCGGCTATCCAGGCAGAAACATGAAGACAAAACACCTTCAGGCAAACTCCGGTTTGTTTTTCAGTGTTTTTGAGGAAAATGAGCCCTCAAATTTACTGTATCGTCAGGCTTATGATGAAGTTTTTGATTTTCAATTGGAAATCCAACGCATGCAGTTGGCTTTTCAACGCATCAGCACGCATAAGATTAAGTTTAAAGCCTTGGAAAAACTGTCGCCTTTTTCATTTCCTATATTTTCTGAATCTTTTAGAACCCGTTACAGCAATGAAGATTGGCAATCCAGATTGGATAAAATTAAAAAAGCATTGGATATTGACTAAATTTTTATGCTTAAGTGCTGATTGTAAGCGATAAAAAATTAAATTTAGTATCATTAAACCCTGAACTAATAGATTAATAACAAATTGGAAAAAAAATATAAATCCATAACCCTGGGATCTACAGAAGTCTGGCTGTTGTCTGATTGTGCCATGTACATCCCTTTTGATGAATCTTTGATCATTGCAGATTGGCACTTGGGTAAAACCGCACATTTTAGAAAATTTGGAATTTTTGTTCCCAAAACTTCATTAGACAAGGAGTTTGAGCAATTGGTTACACTTGTGGCAACCTATCCTGTACAAAGAGTAATCTTTTTAGGTGATTTATTCCACTCGGAATGGAATATGGATTGGGACCTCTTTTTAGATGCTTTGGAACAATTTTTTGATATTGAGTTTGTCCTTACTTTAGGGAATCATGATATCCTGGATTTTCAACAATATGAAATGGAACACCTCAAGATTGTTAAAAAATTTGAAGTCAATTCAGATATTTTACTTTCACATCAACCGTTAAAGCGGGTACCAGAGAATCAGTATAATATTGTTGGGCACGTGCATCCCGGGATTGAATTGCGTACAAAATCCAAGCAACGCTTCAGGTTGCCCTGCTTTTACATTAAAGATAAGGTAGTGACTTTGCCCGCTTTTGGCGCCATGACAGGACTTTATATATTGGATAAGGCAGATGCTGACGCCTGTTATGCTATTATGGGTACAGAGGTGTTTATGGTGCCAAAATAAAAGTTATTTAGCACGCACAGCCCAAGATCTCAACCATTTTTCTTTAGGTTGTAATCTTTCAATACCTCTTTTTTCTTCCAGTGTGCCAACAAAGTCAACTTCATCTGCAACGCCGCACCATGGTTCCAAGCAAATAAAATTTGCGTTTTTGGCAGCCCAAATTCCAAAATAGGGAAAACCTTCAAAATGGAATTCTAGATAGTTAGTTTTTTCAGTATGAGCCAAAATGATTTTGTCACTTTTTAGATTTGACAATACCAAGGCATCGTTTTCAAATAGCTGATAGGAAACCGCTAAAGTTTTGTCTTTTAGTTGAAGAGGAGAAGTGTATTTGCTGATCAAACCAGCTTCTAATAGGTGAATTTCCAATAGCTCATCACTAGGAAATTGCAATTTGTATTTGTGATAGTCTTCAGAATCTGTGCCGGCAGCAAATGCTGGATGTGCTCCTAGTGAAAAATACATGGGAAAATCAGCTGTATTCTCAACCTGATAACAACAGGTTAACGTCTCGTTTTCCAAAGTATAACTGATTTTCAACTCAAAGTGAAATGGATAAATTTCAAAAGTGTCCTCAGTTGATTTGAGAATAAATTCCCCACTACAATTGTTGTGTTGAACAGCTTCAAACTCTTTTTCTCTAGCAAATCCATGTCTGCCCATAGGGAAGTTTTTATTGTTGAATTGATAGGTATTCTGGTTCAAACTTCCAACAAATGGAAACAGAACTGGACTGGTTTTACCCCAAAACACAGGATCTCCAGACCACATCAATTCCTCATTGCTGTCTTTTCTAACCAAACTTTTCAATTCAGCTCCAAAAGGATTTATTTGGGCAATCAAAAATTCATTCTCTAAAACCATGGTAACAATTTTTGTCAAATATAATGCAGCAGTTGTTCTTATTGTCGTTTTTTAAATTTTTTTATATCATCCAAAATGAACAGTATACACCTTGTTTTATCCTCTGTTTGTACTATCTGTCTTTTTTGTAAATAGAAATAATAATCGTTATACCCAAGACAAAAGAGATTAAAAAACCGATGAAGCCCAAAACTGGAATATTAAATATTTTAGGAGGCATATCAGCCATGATTAAAATCGATGATCCAATGGAAAATGCTGCAATAATAAGGGCATAAACCAGTCGATTCCCTAAATTTTGAAGCGTTATACGCATTTCATCCAACCCTTCCACCTTGTGGTTCATGATTAATTTGTCTGCTTTGAGTTTCTCAAAAAGTACAGACAAATCATCAGGCAACGAGGAAAAATTTTCATAAATGGTTCTGATGTTTTTAATATTGCGATCCAATATTTTCTTCGGTTGGAATTTTTCTTTGGACAGCTTTAGAGCAAACGGCTTGATACTGGTAACGATATTCATATCAGGATCCATTTGTTTTCCAATGCCCTCCACAATTATAATTCCTCTAAACAATAAATATATGAATTCAGGCATCATCACGTGGTTGCGTTGCATCACGTCTTTCAATTTCTCGATAATCACAGAGACATTAATTTCGTTGATAGTCGTGTTGTCCAAAATGTCAAAAATCTCATAGATATCGCGTTCCAATGAATTATCATCTTCAATCTCATAGAAGATTGCAAGTTTTTTGATGGATCTGATCACCCGTTTTGCATCTTTTAAAATGAAATTGGTCATAATCTCCTCCAGATTGTCTCGCTCATTGGGCATAATGGTTCCCATCGATCCAAAATCGATGAAACAAAACTTTTTGTTTGGCAGTAAAAACACATTTCCAGGGTGTGGATCTGCGTGGAAGTATCCGTGCTCCAGAATTTGAGTCAGGTAATTGTTCAATCCAAAGTCGTTGACCTCTTTTGGAGTCATGCCATAGGATCGTATTTTTTCCTTGTCGTTTATTTTGGCACCCTCCACAAATTCCATACACAAGACATTGTTGTTTGACAAATCTCTGTATGTTTTGGGAACATAGATTCCCTCATTTCCCAAGAAGTTTTTTCTGAATTTTTCAATATTGTTGAATTCACTTAACAAAGACAATTCCCTGTTCATATTACTTTCAAAAGATGCCACAATTTGCTTGAGGTTCATACGTCTCATCGCGTCGTATCTCTTTTCAAGAATATTTGCCAAATCCTTCATGATTAAAATATCAGCAGCAATGACTTGGTCAATATGTTCTCTTTTAATTTTCAGAACCACCACCTCACCAGTGATCAGACGCGCTTTATAAACTTGAGAAATGGAAGCTGATGCCAACGGTATGGGATCAATATAATCAAAGTATTCTTTGCAGCTGATGTTTAATTCACGCTCCATTTTTTCTTCAATATTCATGATGTCTGGAGGAACTTGATCCTGTAGTTTTTGAAGTTCAACCGTCAGTTCTGCAGGCAGTATATCTTCGCGATTACTCATCATCTGACCCAATTTCACATAGGCCGGACCTAATTCTTCCAAAGCCAACCTCAAACGGGTGTAAAAAGTTAATTCTGATGTGTTTACAGAAAGTCGATTAAATAAATTATTAGGCAGGTATTTTTCCAATTTGGTTCTCGATATGAAATCGTCAAAACCATATTTAGACAAAATGGAGATTACAGTGCCTATACGTTTTATTTTTTTAATGCTTTCCATGGAATAAATTTTAGAATTAAAACTTTAAATCCGCATATTTAGTATATTTAAGGCTTGTTATGCGTTGAATAAAGTTTTTTTCAACGTGTGGTGACCACCAATTAAATAAATCAATAATGAAAGAATTACCTCAAATTAAAAGCCTTTACAAATGGTCTTTGGTATCTGCTGTATTTTTAGCATCCTTATCAAGCCAAGCTCAAAAGAAGCCCGTAGATCACAGTGTTTATGATTCTTGGCAATCCATTGGAGCAACAACAACTACTCCAAATGGCCAATGGGTCAGTTACACCATCAAACCTCAAGAAGGTGATCAAACCTTGATTATCAGAAATACCAATGACCTAACACAATTTGACATTGCCAGAAGTGAAGGTGGTTCCTTTACCGTGGATTCTCAAAAGGCCATTGGATTGATCAAACCTTTTTACAAGGACATCAAGGCTGTAAAGACAAAAAAATTAAAAGAAGAAAAGCTAGAAAAGGACTCTTTGTTCATCGTTGATTTAAAGACCAAGCAAGTTCAGAAAATCGCGAAGGTTAAATCCTTTATTCTCCCAAAAGAGAACAGCCAATACTTGGCATATTTGACTCATATCACGCCAGACAGTACAGCTAAAGGAGCTAAGAAACCCGCAGTTTCAAAAGATAAAAAGGACAAAGAAGCTTTTACATTGAAAGTAAGAGATTTAGTGTCTTCATCAGAAAAAGAGTTTAAGAATGTAATTGATTTTGTGTTTTCTGAAAATGGAACCCAGTTGGCATTCATCACTAAAGCTCCAAAAAAAGACTCTTTGAGTAAATCTGGAATCTTTATTTATCAGACCAAAGCAGACAAATTGATCACCCTTTCAACAGAAAAGGGAGAATACAGCAAGCTGTCATTCAATAAAAAATCAGATCAGCTGGCTTACGTTTTTGACGACGCTCCAGAAAAAGCGTTGCAACGCAATCATGCGCTTCATTTGGTGCAAACAGCCACAGGCAAGAAAATAGCTACCTTCAACACCAAGTCAAAAGGCATGCCTTCAGGATGGAATATCTCAGAATTTAAAGAGGCAAATTTCAGTGAGAACGGCAAAAACCTGTATTTGGGAATAGCGCCAATACCAACGGTCAAAGACACTACTTTGGTAGCCTTAGATCATGCAGATTTAGATATATGGGGAAAGAATGACGACTACATCATGCCCATCCAATTAAAGAATTTAAAGAGAGATCAAGAAAAGTCATATACCGCATTTGTTGATTTATCAAAACCAGATCGTTTGGTTTCCTTGTCAAATGAAACCTTGGAAAACACCAGGCTAGTCAATAAAGGAGACGCTACTTTTGTTTTAGCATCCACAGATTTTGGCAATCGCATATCATCTCAATGGGTTGGAGGGACTTCCAAAACACATTATATTGTTGATGTCAAAACAGGTAAAAAGACGCTGATTGTTGCAGATTTGAACGGGAATATTACCGCATCTCCAAAGGGGAAATTCGTGGTGTATTACAATGAGGACAACAAAAATTGGTATGCATTCAACACTCAAAATTCACAGACCAAACAGTTGAATAGCGGTTTAAATGTTTCATTTGCTGATGAGGAAAATGACGTCCCAAGTGCTCCAAATTCCTATGGAATTGGTTCTTTTACAGAAGACGACCAAACTGTTTTAGTTTATGATCGTTATGACATCTGGGCTTTTGATTTGGCAGGTAAAAAAGCGGCTTACAAAATTACTGATGGAAGAGGAGATAAAATCACTTACAGAATTCCAAAGTTAAATGAAGATCAAGAAGCTGTGTCTCTAGATAAACCGATAGTTTTAGTCACTTTTGACAACAAAAACAAACAACAGGGAATTGCAACTATTGACAAAAAAGGACAGCAGCCAAAGCAGTTTTTAAACCAGGATGTCAAAGGTTTTGAAACGGTGAAAAAGGCAAAATTAGCAGATGTATATTTTTATACAAAAGAGAGTTACAAGCAATCACCTAATCTTTTTGTTACATCAAATTTTACAGCAGAAAAGCAGTTGAGTCAAACCAATTCACAGCAAGATCAATACAATTGGTTAACGGCAGAAATGGTAAAATGGACCACACCAAAAGGCTATCAGTCTGAGGGGATTTTGTACAAGCCTGAAAATTTTGACGCCAACAAACAGTATCCGATGATTGTTTATTTCTATGAAAAAGTTACTGACAACATCAACAGATATGAGGCACCAGCACCAACGCCATCCAGGTTAAACATTGCTTATTTTGTCAGCAATGGCTATTTGGTTTTTGCTCCAAACATCAGCTATGTGGATGGATATCCAGGGCAATCTGCAGAAGAATACATCAATTCTGGAGTAGAGATGTTGAAGAAAAACAACTGGGTGAATCCAAATAAAATTGGAATTCAAGGTCAGAGTTGGGGAGGATATCAGGTTGCGCATTTGATTACCAGAACCAATATGTATGCAGCCGCTTGGGCGGGTGCACCGGTTGTAAATATGACCTCTGCATACGGCGGTATCAGATGGGGTTCTGGAATGACCAGACAGTTCCAGTATGAAAAAACGCAGAGTAGAATTGGTGCAAACCTTTGGGAAAAGACTGATTTGTATTTGGAGAATTCTCCTTTGTTTTACATGAATCAGGTCAACACCCCGGTGGCCATCATGCACAATGATCAGGACGGAGCCGTGCCGTGGTACCAAGGGATTGAGATGTATACCGCTTTGAGAAGGTTGAACAAACCCGTTTGGATGTTGAATTACAACGGGGACGACCACAATTTGATGAAGCGTCAAAACAGAAAAGACATTCAAATCAGACAGCAACAATTTTTTGATTTTTACTTGAAAGACGCCAAAGCTCCAGTGTGGATGGTCAAAGGAGTTCCTGCAGTCAAAAAAGGAATAGATTGGGGGTTTGAATTGACAGATGAAAAACCTTAAACCTGTATTAAGCGTTTTAAAATCAGTTTTAAAAGCCTATATTTGCAGTTGCTATATTTAGAATATTCACATAAAGATTTGCTTATATATTATGAGTAACAACGGAGAAGATAAGAAAGTTATATTTTCAATGTCAAGAGTAAGTAAAACTTACTCGTCGACAAACAAACAAGTACTTAAAGATATTTACTTAAGTTTCTTCTATGGTGCCAAAATTGGTATCTTGGGATTAAACGGTTCAGGTAAGTCATCTTTGTTAAAAATCATCGCTGGAGAGGATAAAAACTACCAAGGGGATGTTGTTTTTGCACCTGGATATTCTGTTGGATATTTGGAGCAAGAGCCAAAATTGGATGAAAACAAAACAGTCATTGAGATTGTCAAAGAAGGGATGTCAGAAATTGTATCTATCTTGGATGAATTCAACAAAATTAATGACATGTTTGGTTTGCCAGAGGTCTATGAAGACGCTGACAAAATGCAAAAATTAATGGACCGTCAAGCAGAGCTTCAAGATAAAATTGACGCTGCTGGTGGATGGGAATTAGATACAAAATTGGAAATTGCAATGGATGCTTTGCGTTGTCCAGATCCAGAAACACCAATCAGCGTGTTGTCAGGAGGGGAGCGCAGACGTGTTGCTTTGTGTAGATTGTTGTTGCAAGAGCCAGATGTATTGTTGTTAGATGAGCCTACCAACCACTTGGATGCTGAATCTGTGCACTGGTTGGAACAACATTTATCTCAATACAAAGGAACGATTATTGCCGTTACCCACGACCGTTATTTCTTGGATAACGTTGCAGGTTGGATTCTAGAATTGGACCGCGGTGAGGGAATTCCATGGAAAGGAAATTACTCTTCTTGGTTGGATCAAAAATCTAAGCGTTTAGAGCAAGAGGAAAAAGTTGCGTCAAAGAGAAGAAAGACTTTGGAGCGTGAGTTGGACTGGGTTAGACAAGGTGCTAAAGGAAGACAAACCAAGCAAAAAGCGCGTTTGCAAAACTACGACCGCTTGTTGAATGAAGATCAAAAAGAGCTTGAAGAGAAATTGGAGATCTACATTCCAAATGGACCACGTTTGGGAACCAATGTTATTGAAGCAAAAGGTGTTGCCAAAGCTTTTGGTGATAAATTGTTATATGACAACTTAAACTTTACACTTCCTCAAGCAGGTATTGTTGGAATTATTGGACCTAACGGTGCGGGTAAATCAACCATTTTCAGAATGATTATGGGAGAACAGCAAGCAGATGCAGGTACATTTGAAATTGGAGACACGGTTAAAATTGCTTATGTAGATCAAAATCACAGCAATATTGACGCTGAAAAATCCATTTATGACAACTTCGCAGACGGTCAGGAATTGATCATGATGGGAGGGAAGCAGGTCAATGCTCGTGCATATCTTTCACGTTTCAACTTTGCAGGTTCAGATCAGAACAAAAAAGTGGCAGCTTTATCAGGTGGAGAGCGCAATCGCTTACACTTAGCTATGACTTTAAAAGAAGAAGGTAACGTTTTGTTATTAGATGAGCCAACAAATGACTTGGATATCAACACGTTGAGAGCCTTAGAAGAAGGTTTGGAAAATTTTGCTGGATGCGCCGTTGTGATCTCTCACGACCGTTGGTTCCTTGACAGAATTTGTACACATATCTTAGCTTTTGAAAATGACTCAGAAGTTTACTTCTTTGAAGGATCTTTCTCTGAATATGAAGAAAACCGTAAGAAACGTATGGGTGATGTAGCTCCTACACGTGTTAAATACAGAAAATTGATTAGATAATTAAATTTTTTAGGGCGTTCCCCTTTCCTGCGCTAGCGCTTGGAAAGGTCGGGTTTTCCGCTGTATCTTTTGAAAAAGGCTTGAAAAAAGCCATTTGTCAAAAGGATGCCGCTTCAACCCCTAACGCACGGGACACCTACTCTAAAAGAAGATCGTTATCTCAACATAATAAAAGCCCATTTCAGCGATGATTTGGGCTTTTTTTTTCATTCTTTTGAAGTATAATATTGATATTCAAATAGCTTTATTTGAGTAAATTTTCTTATATTTACTACTACTTATA
>JAGHSS010000378.1 GCA_018065745.1 Candidatus Neoflavobacterium equi
CTATTCATTTTTGAAAGTGCGTCTGGTTTGTACAAATCTTTATACTCAGTTCCTGGAGGACATAACAATCTAATAGTTGTTTTACCAGATTTGTTTGTTACCTGATCAATACGTCTATCATAATGAGGATATCCGTCTTGTTCTAGAATAAACAGAGCATTGTCTAATTTATTCTTTGTGATGCCAAGTTCATGCTCAACACCTTTACCAACCATTAAATATCCGCCAGTTTCTTCGAGTCTCTTTTTAAGAATCTCAGCTGTTGCGTCTGCTTTATTAACATTTGCTTGATGCTGTTCTTCAAGAAGAGATCTTGCAGAAGATTCGTTTGGTAAACCTAACATTCTAGCAATCTCTGTAGGTCCTCTATGTTCTACATCATGTAGATACTTAGCGCTCTTTTGAAGTTGCTGTTTATATCTGGATTTGTAAACAGACAAAGCTGTTCTATATTCAGTTGTTGTAAATTGAAGACTTTTGTCATCAACATGTTCACCATTCCAGGCATCAATAATTTGACGTTCGGTCAAACCGGCTTTTTTCATCTTTTCGTCAAAGGTTACCAAAGCATGAGGCTGATGTTGGTATGGGTTTTCTCCTGAGCCCCAAGGAAATCTTCCAGAATTACCACCTTCAAGATGTCCAACACCTTCATGGGCTAGTACAGCTTCACATACAGCATCAACACATTCCTTCAAAGAGGGTTTTTCTTGATAGCTCATGGTTTACAACTCCTGTTCTTTAATATTTTTAATTATTTGGTCTGAATGAATTATTCTCTGCATTACATGTTCAATTCTTGATGGTTCTGGAACGCCAATAACCACTTCATCGTTTTGATAAATTCTCAATTCAATATCAATGTCTTTTGGTTCCTTACCATATTCCAAACAAAAAAGAGCGGCATATATTTCAAGCTGCTCTAAATGTGCTGGAATCTTTCCAGTCTTTAAATCATGTATTCTTAATTGATTTCCCCTAAATATAATTGCATCTGCTGTACCAAAACAATTCTCTGAATAGAATAGAACTTGTTCTGGTTTCATTTTGTAGCCTATTGCATCGTTTACGTACATGTTTAATGTGCGTTGAGACCTTGGAAGTTTCTGACCAAGTTCAATACATTTAGCTGCAAATTCATGCAATTCGGTTCCTTTTAATGTTGCAAGTGCATTACTGTAAGATTCTGATAATTTCTCATCTGAATAATTTAACCAGTGATACTTACTTGCTCCTAGGAATGCGTGTTCTCCTACGAGATTTGAATGATCTTTCCAAAGCATTTAAAACGTCCTCCTTATTCTCTGGACTAATAAATCTCGAAAAAGACATGCCATCCATAAGATTTACATAATAATCTTGAAGTGGTTGATGGTGAGCAGATTTAGAACGCTTAACTTCTAATGAAGCCCAACGGTCTTTCCACAAAACAATTAAGTCAGGAATTCCACAAATATAATTTGGGTCATTCTTTAATACTATTGCTCCTGGAAATCTCTGTTTGATTTCATCAATAACTTCTTTTTGGAACTTACTTTCTTTCATGACTTACTAGTCCTCCTTTCTGTAAATATAAATTCCGGTAATAAAAAATGAGAGAATGATAATAAAAAGCAACTAACCCATATGTAAAACGGGTATGAATTTTAATCAATTCTTGCATCGCTGCCTTTTATTATTACCTTTCCTCATAACAGGGAATGATTTTTTCGCGTGTTAAAAAGTGGGCAAAAAAGAACAGCCTATGAAATATAAGCTGCTCAATTTTGGTTATGCGTTCCAATAATTAATAAAGTCTTTAACATTATTAATTTCAATTACGTTCTGTGTTGTAAAGGATACATCATGATCGAATACTGTGTACTCATGTTCAACGTCAACAACTTTACAAAGCTGTCCATCAACATGTACGTATCCGTGGTTTTCTAATACGTCACTTGTTATAATAGCAAGTGAGTTAATGGTATCACCAAAGAATGTATCTGTTGTATCTCCAGTCTTTATAACATTGTTTACTTCGTTTACTGATAAAAGTAACACTGCAATACAAATCAATGTGCAAATCCAATTGCCAACTTTGTTCATAATTTCTGTCATAAATATCATTCCTTTGTTTAATTTATTGGGATTTATTCCCATAATAT
>JAGHSS010000135.1 GCA_018065745.1 Candidatus Neoflavobacterium equi
CCTCACAAGCTAACTCATTATATACTATCTTAAAAAGGTTTCAAATCTTCACTTTACTTTACTTTTAAAGCATGAAATTCAACATAATACACATATAGTCAAATCCGCATTTTTTTGTTTGATTCAAAAAAGTATCTTTGTAACGTGTTGTAAAACCACACAGAGGAGTTTTAAACTCTGCAAATCTCATAAAAGACCTGATTCAGGCAGTTGAAAAATGAATTACTTATCAGTAGAAAATATATCCAAATCATTTGGTGACCGTACCCTTTTTGAAGGCTTGTCCTTTGGAATTAACAAAGATCAAAAAATTGCTTTTGTCGCGAAAAACGGAAGTGGAAAAACCTCCATTTTAAGAATGTTGACTGGTGAAGATCAGCCTGATTCTGGTCAGATCATCACCCGCAAAGACATCAAAGTTGCCTTTTTATCTCAAGAGCCAAATTTACAAGGTGAGTTGACCATTGAAGAAAGTATTTTTGCTTCTGACAATCCCATTTTAAAGGTGATTGAGCGCTATGAAAAGGCGGTTGAAAATCCAGAAAATGAAGAGGCTTTCCAAAAGGCTTTTGACCAAATGGACTTGTACAACGCCTGGGATTTTGAAACCCAATACAAACAAATTCTATCCAAATTGAAGATGGATGACTTGAAATTAAAAGTCAAAAATCTTTCTGGAGGTCAGAAAAAACGTTTGGCATTGGCCATTATTTTGATTAGCCGTCCGGATTTATTGATCCTGGATGAGCCTACCAACCACTTGGACTTGGAGATGATTGAATGGCTTGAAAATTACTTTGCCAAAGAAAACATCACCTTGTTTATGGTTACCCACGACCGTTATTTCTTGGAGCGTGTCTGCAACGAAATTGTGGAATTGGACAACGGTAAAATCTACCAATACAAAGGAAACTATTCTTACTATTTAAATAAAAAAGAAGAGCGCATACAATCTGAACAAGCTTCTATTGACAAGGCAAAAAACCTTTTTGTCAAAGAACTTGATTGGATGAGAAGACAGCCAAAAGCGAGAACCACTAAGTCAAAATCAAGAATTGACGACTTTTATGTAATCAAAGAAAAAGCACAATCCCGACGCAAAGAACACGTGGTTGAATTGGAAATCAACATGGAGCGTATGGGAAGTAAAGTGATTGAATTACACCATTTGGCAAAGAAATTTGATCAAAAAGCCATTTTAAATGACTTTAGTTACAATTTCAACAAAGGGGAACGCATTGGAATCATCGGTAAAAACGGAACGGGTAAATCAACCTTCCTAAACATATTGACACAGACAATTGCCCCAGATTCTGGACGCGTTGTGGTGGGAGAAACCATTAAAATCGGGTATTATACACAGAGTGGTATCAACCCAAAACCAGGACAGAAAGTGATTGACATCATCAAGGAATACGGTGAATTTATCCCGTTGACCAAAGGAAGAATGATCTCTGCTGGAAACCTGTTGGAGCGCTTTTTGTTTGACTCCAAAAAACAACACGACTATGTAGAAAAATTGAGTGGAGGGGAATTAAAACGTCTGTATTTGTGTACCGTCTTAATCCAAAATCCAAACTTTTTGATACTGGATGAGCCTACAAACGACCTTGATATTGTGACGCTTAACGTCTTGGAAAATTTCCTTTTGGACTACCCTGGATGTTTGCTTGTCGTGTCTCACGACCGTTATTTCATGGATAAAATTGTAGATCATATGTTTGTATTCAGAGGTGCTGGAGAGGTAGAAGACTTCCCTGGTAACTATTCTGACTACAGAAGTTATGAAGATTCAATTGCGCCAGAAAAGAATGAAGCACCAAAAGAAAAGAACAATTGGAAAGAGAAGCAAAAAAAGGCAGGATTGAGCTTTAACGAACAAAAAGAGTTTTCAAAATTAGAACGTGAAATCAAAGATTTAGAAGCTAAGAAAGCCGGTATTGAAACCCAGTTTTCTAATGGAAGCATTAAAGAAAACGACATTCAAGCCCAGTCTGAAGCGTTACAGAAAATCATCACACAACTAGAAATTAACGAAGAACGCTGGTTTGAATTGTCAGCTAAAATAGAAGATTAACACATGATTGACCTAGTTTTCTCTTATATAAAATATTTGTATAAATCAAAGAATGAACACGGAGTGCACTCGCCATTCCTGTTCAACTTTGTTACAAAATGTTTGTATGACAGAGGACCAAAACCGGACTACAAACTTTTGAAAAGTTACAGAGAGCGCTTGCTCAACAATGAGCAAACCATTGTAGTTACTGATTTTGGCGCAGGATCAAGAGTGTTTAATTCCAATGTGAGGGCCATCAATAAAATTGCGCAAACGGCGGGAATTACCCACAAGAGAGCCCAATTATTGTATCGGGTTATCCACTATTTCAAACCTCAAAATATATTGGAAATTGGCACCTCTTTGGGCCTTGCAACCGTTGCTTTATCCAAAGGTAATACCAATGCAAATATCACAACTGTGGAAGGATGTCCAGCCACAGCTGCCGTTGCATTTGAACAATTTCAACATTTTAACCTCACCAATATCAACACACAGGTGCGCGAATTTGAAGCTTATTTTGACCAATTGGAAGACAGCAAATTTGACTTGATATACTTTGATGGAAACCATCAAAAAGACGCCACACTGCGTTATTTCAACAGTTTACTGAAGACTGTAACCAATGACAGCATCTGGATTTTTGATGACATCCACTGGTCTGCCTCCATGGAATCTGCCTGGGAGGAGATCAAAAAACACCCACAGGTGACCGTCACTATGGACACCTACCAATGGGGATTTGTCTTTTTCAGAAAAGAGCAAAACAAAGAACACTTCACTATTAGAGTATAAAAATTTTTGGGCGTCCCCCATTGTATCCCCACCGCTGCGCTTTGGGGATACAATGGGTCAGGCTGTCCACTGTATCTTTTGCCAAGCGGCCTCGTGCCTCAGCCCCTTGACAAAAGGATGCCGTTTCCATCCTTGCCGCATTCGCTCAGTACCCATTTATAAGTTCATCCCTCCTATTTTAATCTAGAGGGCGTACAAATAACACCCTATTATTACATTTGTATTGGTTTTTGAATTAATTTTATACTATCTAAAAAATGAATCGACATGAATTTTGATAAAATTTTTGAAAACAACAAAGGGTGGATCGCTCAAAAATTAGAGAACAATCCCGCATATTTTGATGACTTATCAGCAGGACAAGCTCCAGAAGTACTTTATATTGGATGTTCAGATTCCCGCGTTACTGCAGAAGAAATGATGGGAGCAAAACCAGGAGAAGTATTTGTGCACAGAAATATTGCCAATATGATTCCCAACTCTGATTTAAATGTGCAGTCTGTAATCAACTATGCTGTACAGCACTTAAAAGTAAATCACATTGTGGTTTGTGGTCATTATGAATGTGGAGGAATTAGAAGTGCCATGGCACAGTCTGACCTGGGAATCTTAAATCCTTGGTTGCGCAACATTAGAGACGTTTACCGCTTGCACAAAGACGAGTTAAACGGTATTGAAGATGCCAATGAGCGCTACAAAAAATTCACGGAAATCAATGTGTATGAGCAGTGTATCAACGCCATGAAAACTGCAGAAGTACAAAAAGCCTATGCTGAACGTGGATTAAAAGTGCACGGTTGGATCTTTGACATCCACAATGGAAACATTGTAGATTTAAAAATCGACATTGATGAGCGCATGAAAGATATTCAAAGTATTTATAAATTAGTGTAACAAAACATCAATGCTGCCGTCTTATAGCTAAAAATTATCCATGGCTGAACCAATCATCAACATACAAGACATCAAGAGAAATTTCACCCTTGGCAGTGAAGTTGTCCACGTTTTAAAAGGAGTCAACCTCACGATCAACAAGGGAGAATATGTCGCTTTAATGGGTCCGTCTGGATCTGGAAAATCAACTTTGATGAATCTTTTGGGATGTTTGGACACTCCTACTTCTGGACATTACATCCTCAACAACAAGGACGTGTCCACCATGAAGGATGATGAGCTTGCAGACATCAGAAATAAAGAAATTGGTTTTGTGTTCCAAACCTTTAACCTCTTGCCAAGAACAACGGCATTGGACAATGTGGCCTTGCCCATGATCTATGCTGGAAAAAACAGTTCAGAACGCAAAATCAGAGCGACAGAGGTGTTGACTCAGGTGGGATTGTCAGACCGTATGGATCACGAGCCCAACCAATTGTCTGGAGGGCAGCGCCAACGTGTGGCTGTTGCCAGAGCATTGGTCAACCACCCGTCTATTATTTTAGCTGATGAGCCCACAGGAAACTTGGACACCAAGACATCCATAGAAATCATGGGACTTTTCAATGAAATTCACGCCAAGGGAAACACCGTTATCTTGGTGACCCATGAGGAAGACATTGCTGCTTATGCCCACCGCATTATCAGACTTCGCGATGGGGTTATTGAAAGTGACACACAAAACACCGCCAAACAATATTAAAATCAACCTCAACACAGCACCGCTGCCGTTGAGGTTTTTTTGTGTTTTCCTGCTACAGAATTTCTGAGTTTTGAATAATATAAGTATCTTGGCACTTGAATACAAAATACCAACCCACAATACCAATGAAAGTATATACTAAAACAGGAGATAAAGGAACTACCGCACTTTTTGGTGGAACCAGAGTACCCAAACACCATATCAGAATTGAGAGCTATGGAACGGTGGATGAATTGAATTCATACATCGGTCTGATTCGCGATCAAGACATCAATCCACATTATCAAGATGTATTGATAGAAATCCAAGACCGCTTGTTCACTGTTGGGGCTATTTTGGCGACTCCAGTTGAAAAAGAGATTTTAAAAAACGGACAAAGCAGGTTAAACATCAACAGAATTTCTGATTTAGACGTCAATTATTTGGAAAACGAAATTGACACCATGGATCAAGCCTTGCCTCCAATGACACATTTTGTACTTCCAGGCGGACACACCACCGTGTCATATTGTCATATTGCCAGATGCGTTTGCAGACGTGCAGAGCGACTTTCCACCCATTTAGCGACAGAAGAGGACATAGATCCTATGGTACTGACATACTTAAACAGACTTTCAGACTATATTTTTGTATTGGCACGAAAGTTGTCTTTTGATTTAAACGCTGCTGAAGTAAAATGGATTCCTAGAAAATAATTTAGACCATTTTTCCAGCAAACACAGGCCTTGCGGCCACATACGTTCTTTTATTAGAAAAATAAAGAGAATTTTTCTTGATTTTTTCAGTATAAAATTTATTTTTGCATAAAACTAAAATCGATTAAGAAATGTATTGGACATTAGAACTAGCATCTTACTTAAGTGATGCTCCGTGGCCAGCCACAAAAGACGAACTTATCGACTATGCTATCAGAACAGGGGCTCCATTAGAAGTAGTGGAAAACTTACAGTCTATAGAAGACGAAGGAGAGATCTATGAGTCTATGGAAGAGATTTGGCCCGACTATCCAACTGACGAAGATTACCTTTGGAACGAGGATGAGTATTAAAATAAATATACTACAGAAAAA